>CATXJW010000054.1 GCA_958370325.1 uncultured Collinsella sp.
CCAATCCAGACGGGCATGCTTGCCAAACTGAAAGCGCTCGGGCTCGTTTTCGTAGACCTTACCATCGCCATAGAGCATATAGCGTGCCATGAGGGGTCCGTTGCCCTGCGTGAGATTCCGCTCAGGCCAAGGAGCCTGAAACAGCGGCAGCGTATCGGGCTGAGCTGTTTTGGCGTCGAAATAGTTGCCATACATATAGGGCGTACGCCAAAAGATGAGCTCGGGAAAGAGCTCGCGCCCATGGTCGAGCCACGAGTTATCCTGCCCCACACCATCGGCAACGCCCATCACGCGCACTTTCTGATAGACCCGCTGCTGCACAGTGGGCCACTCGGGCGTGGCGCGATAGCGCTCGGCAATACTCATGAGGGCGCGAACGATCGTATTCATACCACCCCAGCTGAGCAGCCACAGCGTGCGGGGGTCGTCGTCCATGATGGCATCGGCGATGACGCGCGACCCCTCAGTTTCCTCAGTCACATCACCCTCAAAGGCAACATTTCCCACAAACGTACGCTCGATCATCTGGGCAGGCGTGGGAAACGGCGGTTCACCGGCGGCGTCCGCATTTGCCTGCAACTGCGGCCAAGCCTGGGTATATTCATTACTCCAGAGACTCTCAATCCAATGCTCGGGAAACGGCCGATACTCACGAAGCTCGCCGGCTAGCGGATCGGGCTCATGAGGCACAACAGCCCACTCATAAGAGCGCCGCCCTTTGGTCCGCCAATGCGAATTCACCTCGCCGAGCGTATGAACCCCATCCCCAAGAAAGTGATACTGCGAAGCCGTATACACCACAGCCTGAACATCAAGCAAGTTGAGATACAGAGCCAAATGAACAAGCGAGTTCATATCGTCGACTTCCATATCGGTAGTAACAATCACCCGAGTCAACTTTTGGGACATAGGAACAGCTCCAACCAAAATCATTTTAGCCAGTTACGCGCAAGGCAAGACGGGACTCACGCCCCCATCGCCACCGATCCGGCGTGCTGCCGGAAGCGGCCGGCCAGCGTTTCGAACAACGTTAACTTAGGGGGCTCTGACCTTTAGTTTTGTAAACATTCCGCAGCGCGAGCCCACTTATCCGATGCTCCGAAGGAGCAGGATAAGCGGGGCTCATGCGCGAGGACGTTTACAAAACTAAAGGTCAGAGCCCCCGATGGGATGGTTACCTCGAAACCCTGGCCGACCACTCCCAGCAGCCCACCGGCTCGCCGTCGATGAGTACGTTGCCCCCGTCGAAGTCTTGATAACACAGGTCGTTGAATTGGTGGATCCACACGCCGTGGTTGAACGTCTTTTTGGCCGAGCCGTCGGCCTCGCGATACACGCCGGTCAGGTCCTCGACATGGCTAAAGTACGTAAGGTGCACGTTGGCGCCGGCATCGCGCAGGCGCGCCGTGAGCGGCAGCACGGTCTGTTGCGGTGACACAAGCTCGTCGCCCTTGGAATGCGTAAACCACAGCGGCGTCTTGGCGAGCGCGGCCACGTCCTCGTCCGTGGCGTTGTACCACGGGGCGCAGCAGGGAAGGCCCGCGGCGAAGAAATCGGGGTAGTCGGCGCACAGGCGCAGGGTCATAAAGCCGCCGTTGGAAAGACCGGCGACCACGATGCGGTCGGTGTCGATGCGGTCGGCATGCTTGGCGACAAACTCGTCGATAAGCGCCTTGAGCACGGAGGAGTAGATGCTCTGGTTGGAGCGACCGAGTTGCTCGACGCCGTTGTCCATCCAAAACGTGGGCGACTGCGGCACGAGCACCCAGGCAAAGCCGCCAAAGTAGCGTTGGATCTGCGCCTGGCTAATGGCCGTCACGCGGTTGCCGATATAGGCGCGCGTGGCGCCTTCGCCCTGCGTGGCGCCCTTGCCCTCGCCGGCGCCGTGCAGATACACCACGAGCGGTGCCTTTTGGGGCACGACCGTCGCCTCGGGCACAAAGGGGTTGAAGCATGCCGAGTCTTCGGCCTTAAAGCTGGGCTCAAAGAAGCCGTATTCGAGCGCGATGCCGTCGACGGCGGTCTTTTGCGTGGCGTTGCTCCAGCCTTTGAGCGCGGGGCAGATATCGCCACGGCAGGTGTCGAAGACCAGGCCGCAGGTGGGATCGTCGCCGTCGTTGCCGGGAAGAGCTGTGAGCTGCGTGATGCGCAGCTGGTCATCGAGCATGCGCGAGCCCATGACGCCGCCTTCGATCTTTTTGGTCAGGCGCTGCTCGGCGACCTCGAGCGCCACATGGGTGCCCACGGCGAGCTTACGTCCGTTCTCGTCGCACGGATATGCGGCGAGAATGTCGATGTAACCCACGGAGGGCGCGGCATGGTCGGCGCCGCGCTCCTTGCGCATCAGAACCTCGCCCGAGCGTTCGTGACGCTCTACATATATATGGAAGGTGTTCGCGTCGATGTCGTTGGCGCGCACGGTACAGGGCAGGTCGAGTACGACCTTGCTGATCCAGGGGCCAAAGTCGCCCAAGGTGGTGACGGTTGCGTAGGTACACAATTTGAGTTCCATGAGCTGCCTCCCTTGCGCCGCTAGTGGGAAACAAAAGCGGCAATACAATCTAAACATGTTTAGTTTAATCCAGAATTGCAGAACAAGCTGATAAACTCGGTAAACGGCAAAATTGAACACGCCATGAACTACTAAACATATGTTTACCAGCTTCTAGCAGGGATTCTGTTGATGAGTTAACAGATCAGTGAGGTGTTCATCAAAATAAAATCCCACGTAAAGGGCTATATATCAATAGAGGGTCAAAGAGACCATCTCCCGCCATTCAAATACGTTCACCCCCGATTTCCTACCGTTCACCGGACTGTAGACGGCAAAATTGTCATAAATTCGGCGCTCCGTGTAAACTAAAGCCCGTAAACGTTCAGTAAACACCTTGTTTACAAAAGCGTATCCAAGGGTTCGGCAGCCGTAAGGGGTTATAGCCGCCGGACCAAAGGCGTGCCTACGTCCAACTGGGTAGGCACACGAAGATATGGGGAGGGGTCCCATGGCAGTAGATAATAAGCAGATTGCCACCGATGTCCTCGAGCTCGTGGGCGGTGCGGAGAATGTTACCGTCGCCACCAACTGCATGACGCGCCTGCGTCTGACGCTCAAGGATAACAGCAAGGCCGACGTGGAGAAGATCAAGAAGGTCAAGGGTGTTCTGGGTTGCCAGTTCGCCGGCAGCCAGCTCCAGGTCATCATCGGTCAGAACGTGCCCAAGGTGCTCGCCGAGTTCGTCGCCATGTCCGGCGTCAAGCAGGGTGCCGCGGTCGACGAGAACCTCGACGCTCCCAAGGAGAAGTTCGAGCTCAAGAACCTGCCCAACATCATCCTTGACTACCTGTCGGGCTCCATGACCCAGCTGATCCCGCTGCTCATGGCCGGCGGTCTGTTCCGCACCATCGCCGCGGTCCTCGGTCCCACCATGCTCGGCGTTCTCTCCGATACCGACCCGACCTACACGTTCCTCTACACCACCCTGTACGAGGCAACGTTCACCTTTATCCCCATCTACCTGGGCTATGCCGCTGCTAAGAAGCTCGGCGCCTCCCCGGTCCTGGGCATGCTCCTCGGCGGCGCTCTCATGGCCCCGTCCGTCGTGAGTGTCGCGACTCAGGAGGGTGGCGGAATCATCTCCGTCTACGGCATCCAGATCGCCGCTGCCAACTACCAGCAGTCCGTCCTGCCGATCATCCTCTCGGTGCCCGTCCTGTACTTTGTTGAGAAGTTCTTTAAGAAGGTCATGCCCGACGTGCTGTCCACGGTCTTCACGCCGTTCTGCACCATGATCGTCACCATTCCCATCGCCTTCATCGTCCTTGCACCGATCGGCAACGAGATCGGCAACCTCATCGCCAACGCCCTCTTTGGTCTTGCTGACCTTGGCGGTATCGGTATCCTGATCGTCATGGCCATCCTCGGTGCCTTCTGGCAGCTCTTTGTGGTCTGCGGCATGCACATGCCCGTCATCCTGCTCGCTCAGGTTCAGATCATCGCCGCCGGCTACGATCCCTTCGTCTTCGTTTCCACCAACTGCGCTATGGCCGCTGTCTGGGGCTGCGCCTTCGGTGCCTTCCTCAAGATGAAGAACCCCGACGAGAAGGGTCTTGCCCTGGGTTACGTCATCTCCGCCATCGCCGGCGGCGTCACCGAGCCTGCACTCTTCGGTATCCTCATGCGCTTCCGCCGCACCATGCTCGGCATGTTCATCGGCGGTGCCATCGGCGCCGTGTTCTCCGGCCTCATGGGCGTTACCTACTACCTGGCCGGTGGTGCCTCCAACTTCCTGGTCTTCACCAACTACCTGCAGGGTGGACAGATGAACACCGTCTGGGCTATCGTCGGTATGGCAATCTCCTTTGTCATCGCCGCTGCCGTCGTCTTTGCCACTGGCTTCTCCAAGGAGGAGCTCGCCGAGATGGAGGCCTAAGGCCAAACCATTCGGTCACATACGACCTCACCTACACGACAGGGCCCCGTCAGGCGCAAGCCCGGCGGGGCCCTTCTTACAAGGTAGACTGATTGGGGGCGCGTGGCGCCTACTCGCCGGGGCTTGCTAAGCGCCAGGGGCTTTCGCGCGGGGTTACCGCGAAAGAATCTGCCGGTTCGCAAATCCTTTATCAAACGAAAGGACATGCAGATGAGTTTGGGAAAGCTGACCGTCAACGGTCGCCAGGACGGCTTTTTGTGCGAGGGCAAACCGTTCTTTTGGTTTGCCGATACGTGCTGGAGCGCGTTTACGAGCATTGCCGAGGCCGATTGGGACTACTATCTGACCCGTCGCGCCGAGCAGGGCATGAACGTGCTGCAGATCAACACGCTGCCGCAGTGGGATCGCTGCTGCCCCGACCTGGGCATTTGGCCCTATGCCAGCGAGGATGGCGTGCACTTTGATTGGTCCCGTCCCAACCAGGAGTACTGGGACCGTGCCGCTGCCATGTGCCGCGCTGCCGTCGAGCACGGCATTCGTCCGGCGCTCGTGCTTATGTGGTGCAACTACGTGCCCGGCACCTGGGGCGCCAAGATTGCCGAGCGTTGCGGCGCCGAGATTATGCCGCGTGAGGAGGTTCGCGCCCACGTTGCCCGCGTCATCGAGAACTTGGGCGAGTTTGACCCCGTCTACGTGGTGACGGGTGATACCGATTTTGCCGGCGACGAGGCGATTGCCTATTACGAGGACGCGCTCGACGAGGTCGTCAAGCGTGCGCCCGAGGCGCTGCGCACCATGCATATCAACCGCGGCAATCGCACCATTCCGGCGCAGTATCTGGACCGTCTGGACTTTTACATGTTCCAGCCCGGCCACAACTACGAGGGCCAGCCCGAGGCTTGGCACTTGCCGCAGGACTTTATCGCCAACTATCCCAAAAAGCCGATGGTCAACTCCGAGCCCTGTTACGAGCAGATGGGTGCGTCGCGCAACGTGTACTGGCGCTTTACCGCGCAGGATTGCCGCGCGAGCGTTTGGTCGTCGATTCTTGCCGGTGCCAGTGCCGGCGTGACCTACGGCGCACACGGCGTTTGGAACTGGCAGACGTCGCGCAGCCAGGGTTCGGTCCTGGGCGAGGGCTTTGATATGCCCTTCCGCTGGCAGGAGTGCCTGCAGTTTGCAGGCGTGTGGGACTTTGGCGCGATCGAGCATGTGCTTGCCGGCCTGGGTGCCACGGCTGCCGACGACGCGCTTGCCGTGGTTCCGGCGCAGGAGCTGCTCGACGACGCGCGCGAGGCCATTCGTGTGGCGCGCGTTGGCGATCGCGTCGTCACGTACCTGCCGCGCACCACGGCGCTCAAGTTTAAGCTCGACGGCGCGCGCGGCTGGACGGCGACGGCCCTCGACATGGAGGACAAGCGCATTGCCAGACTGCCCGTCCGCGACAACGGTGACGGCACCGTGCGCGTGGCTCAGCATCCCTTTGAGCACGACGCTCTGGTGATCCTGGCCCCCGGGCGCTAACGGCTCTTCTTCAACATTTACAGCCCAGTCCCTTTCATTAGGCTGCGACGGAATGGTTCCTGCATGACGGCTTTAAGCTGCCAAGGGGGAGCCATTCTGCCGCACTCATTGGGGACGTACTTAAATGAGTGGTCTCGTGAGTTTGAGGGCGCGGCGGGTGCTCGTTACAAGGTGGGTGCCGTGGACACATGGGACATGACGGAGGAGGAGCTTCCCGGAACCTTTGAGGGCAAGTTCCGCATCGACCTCCCTAGTAAACAATATATGCTGCTTCGTCTGACCAAAGTGGAGGCGTAAAACAGAGAGACAATCGGCTCCGGGCGCGATTTGCGCATGACCTTCATAAGGGCAGCCCCTGTGGTGGTCGCGGCGATGCACGTCCGGGGCTATGGCGCGTGAGGAGCGAATATGCAGGAGTTCTTTGGAATCGATGTGGGCGGTACGGCCGTTAAATGGGCTGTGCTGGGCGAGGATTTTTCCATCCGCGAGCGTGGGAGCCTGCCGACGGGCTTTACCACGGCTGAGGAGACGGTTTCGGCGCTGATCGGGCTCGTCGAGCCGTACTGTGAGCGCGTGAGCGCCGTTGGCGTGAGCGCACCCGGCGGTATCTACGAGGGAGACGTCACGGGAACGATCCATCGCGGCGGTGCGCTCACGTTTATGGACGGTTGCCCGCTGGGAAAGCTTATGCGCGAGGCGCTGGGGGTGCCGGTCGCCGTCAATAACGACGGTAAGTGCCGTGCGCTCGGTGAGTATGCGGCTGGTGCCCTGCGCGGGACGCGTTTTGGCGTGGTGCTCGCTATCGGCACGGGCATCGGCGGCGGTATCGTCATTGACGGCAAGGTCCTGCGCGGCGCGCACTGCTTTGCAGGCGAGTTCAGCTTCTTGCGCAACGATGTCACGACTGCCGCGAACATGGGGAACTCCTTTGCCGATTCGGGCGGTTGGCGTGCGCTCCGCGATGCTGCCGTTGCCGAGAAGGGCCTGCCTGCGGGTTCTCCGGCAGACGGCCGCCGCGTCTTTGAGTGGATCGCGGATGGCGACAAGGCGGCGCAGCGCGCGCTCGACCGTTACGCTCGCGCCTTTGACGGACAGCTCATCAACCTGCAGGCCGTGCTCGACCCCGAGGTCTTTGTGATCGCAGGCGGTATCTCGTGCCATCCCGAGCTCGTCGATGCCCTGCGTGCGCAGATGCCGCTGGCCCTCGCGAGTTACGAAGGGACCCTTGCTGGCATTCCTGTGCCGCAGATAAAGGCGGCCGAGCTCGGCAACGACGCCAACCTTTACGGTGCTGTTCAGGAGGCCATGCGCCTGGTGTAGCGCGAGCCAAACGAGGCTGCCGAAGAAGAGAAAGGCCGGCGTGAACCGCCTCCATTTCCTTAGCACGGGAAATGGAGGCGGTTTAATTTGAGGCGGGACTTTTTGACCGCCTGATGGGTCGCGCGCCACAATTCGGGCGTCACAGCAGCTCGCCGTGGCGGGCAATGTAGCGGCGCTTTGCCAGCTGAGTGAGCGCGATGTAGGCGGTGACGATGCCGATGAGCAGCGCGAAGAAGCTCGCCGGCAGCGGCAAGAGGCCCAGCGCATCGGCGACGGGGCTTGCCGGCAGCCAGGTGACAAGCGCCAGGCCCAGCACGGTGAGAACGCACAGCGCGGGCGCGGCGTGGTCGCGCGGGCTCGGCAGGCGCGGGGAGCGCAGCATGTGGATCACGAGCGTCTGCGACCACATAGACTCGACAAACCAGCCGCTCTGGAAGAGCGCCGCAAAGGCCGCCATGCCTGCGACGTTGCCCGTCCCGGCGAGCTCGAACCAGCTTGCGCCTACGGTGGCAGGGCACACCACAAAGAAGAGCACGGCAAAGGTCACGATGTCAAGCAGTGAGCTCACGGGGCCCAGCTCGAGCATAAAGCCCTTAATGGACGCGGCGTCCCAGGCGCGCGGACGGGCGGTCCAGGCGTCATCGACGGTGTCCCACGGCAGCGCGATACACACGATCTCGTAGACCAGCGACAGCAACACCAGCTGCAGGGCGCTCATGGGCAAAAACGGCAAGAACAGGCTCGCGACGGTCACGGACAGCACGTTGCCAAAGTTGGAGCTCACCGTGGTCTTGAGGTATTTGAGCAGGTTGCCGTAGGTGCGGCGGCCTTCGATGATGCCGCGCTCGAGCACGCCCAGGTCCTTTTGGAGCAAGATGATATCGGCGGATTCCTTGGCGATATCGACGGCGGAGTCGACCGAGATGCCGCAGTCGCTCGCACGCATCGCGGCGGCGTCGTTGATGCCGTCGCCCATAAAGCCCACGGTGTGGCCGAGCAGCTCGCGCATGACGCGCACCAGGCGCGCCTTCTGCAGCGGCGAGAGCTTGGCGAACAGATGGGTGTTCTCGGCGCGCTCGGCAAGCTCGGCGTCATCGAGCGCATCGATCTCGGAGCCCAGCAAGACATTGCTCGCGTCGATACCGATCTGCTCGCAGACGGTGGCGGCGACGCGATCGTTGTCGCCGGTCAGGACCTTGACTGCTACGCCCTTGGCCTCGAGGGTGGCGACGGCGCCCGCGGCACTCGCCTTGGGCGGATCGAGGAAGGCCAAAAAGCCCATCAGCACCATGTCGCACTCGTCGGCGATGCCAAATTCGCCCACGCAGCGCGGATCGGTCTTCTGCGCCACAGCAATCACGCGCAGGCCCTCGGCGTTGAGCCCGGCGACCTGCTTGCGAATCTGGGCGAGCTTGTCTTTGGTGAGTTGCTGGGCGATGCCATCGACCTCGACAAAGGAGCAGATCTCGAGCATTTCCTCGGCAGCTCCCTTGGTAACCATCTGGGTTTTGCCCTGGGCGTCGGAGACAACTACGCTCAGGCGACGGCGCGAGAAATCGAAGGGCACTTCGTCGACCTTGATATAGCGGTCGCGCAGGCTCTGGCCCAGCATGGAATCGGGTACGACGGTCGAGGGCGTCACGTCGGCACGGTCGATAACGGCCAGGTCGATAAGGTTTTTGAGGCCGGTCTGGAAGAAGCTGTTCAAAAACGCATGGCGCAACACGCGCGCGTCCTCGTTGCCGTCGGTGTTGAGGTAGCGCTCGAGTACGATGCGGTCTTCGGTGAGGGTGCCGGTCTTGTCGCAGCACAGGACGTCCATGGCGCCCAGGTTTTGAATCGCCGGCAGCTCCTTGACGATAACCTGGCGACGGGCGAGGTCCTTGGCGCCCTGTGACAGGCTCGTGGTCACGATGACGGGGAGCATCTGCGGCGTGATGCCCACGGCCACGCTCGTGGCGAACAGCAGCGCGTCGATAACGTTGCCCTTGGTGGCGGCGTTGATGGCAAAGACGGCCGGCGCCATAACGAGCATGAGGCGTACGAGCAACATGGAGACGCTCGAGACGCCGCGGTCAAACGCGCTCTTGTCGCCGCGCCCGTTGAGCATCTTGGCGATGCCGCCTAGGTAGGTGTCCGAGCCGGTGGCAACGACAAGCGCCATGGCGGTGCCGTTTTGCACGGAGGTGCCGGTAAAGACGATGTTCCTACAGGCAGAGAGTGGCAGCGCGGAACCGTCGGCGCTCTCGACGACGGTGACGGTAGCGGTCTTCTCGACGGCCTCGCTCTCGCCGGTGAGTGCGGACTCGATGACAAACAGGTCGCGCGCGGTGATGATGCGGGCATCTGCCGGCACCATATCGCCGGCAGAGAGACGGATCACATCGCCGGGGACGAGCTCGTCGAAGGGGATCTCGATGCGCTCGCCGTCGCGCAGAGCGGTGCAGGTGTTGGAGACCAGGTCCTTAAGGGCCTCGGCCGCATTGCCGCTGCGGGCTTCCTGGATAAACTTCATGCCGCCCGATACCAGCAGCATGATGCCGATGACGATGACCGTGGAGGGGTCGCGCTGCGGATCGGGCACGGCGAGCACGTCGATATAGAGCGAGACCAGCGCGAGCGCGGCGAGGATGCCGGCGAAGGGATCGATGAAGGCGTCGGCGATGCGGCGGGCGAGCGTCTTGGTCGGTACCTCGATGGTGTTGGGGCCGGAGGCGTCCAGGCGCTCGGTTGCCTGCTCGGCGGTGAGGCCGTTTGCCGTGGCATCGAGCAGTACGAGGGCGTCCTCGGCGCTATGGGTGGCGGCGAATATGGTGTTCTTGGACAGGCCGGTGTGAGCGGCAGGGCGCGCCGTGCGGCGGCGCTTGGAGATGGCTTCGAGAACCGTGGCGGTTTTGAGCATCAGCATAGGGTCCTCCTTGTTGAAGGGAGTTAGCGTACGTGTCGTATTTGCTTCAAAAAACCTAGATGTCGCTCACGTCAAGCTCACGAACCGCCACAAAGGGGACAGGCGCCTTTGTGGGAGGGATTGACGATCTGCCGGTGGCGTTTATGCGCGTGCAGAGTCCTCGCGGCGTGCCGAGGGCGACATGCAGGTTTTTCGACTAGGACTGCCTTCCATGGCACACCTCCTAAAGGCTGAGCGCAGCGCGCTTTGGGTGTCTCGTACCCCTTTTTAATCCGCCCGTATTTTTGATGAGGGGGTTTGACATGTCAACCCCATTGTTCGGAAAACCATTCCCTTTGACAAAGCCTTTACAGAATGCCGTGGCCCCAAAGCGCGCCCGCATCTACGCTTCGCCTGCGTTAAACTGGAAGGCACGTACGCGATTACGAGAGGAGCCCGCATGGAGGCTTACAAGCAAGAGTTCATCAAGTTCATGGTCGAGTCCGACGTCCTTAAGTTCGGCAGCTTTACGCTCAAGAGCGGCCGTCAGTCCCCGTTCTTTATGAATGCCGGCGCTTACGTGACGGGCTACCAGCTCAAGAAGCTGGGCGAGTATTATGCCCAGGCTATTCACGATAACTTTGGCGATGACTTTGATGTGCTGTTTGGACCGGCCTACAAGGGCATTCCCCTGGCCGTCGTGACCGCGATTGCCTACCACGAGCTGTACGGCAAGGAGGTCAAGTACTGCTGCGACCGCAAGGAGGCCAAGGACCACGGCGCCGACAAGGGTAACCTGCTGGGCTACGAGCCCCAGGACGGCGACCGCGTGATCATGGTCGAGGACGTCACCACCTCCGGCAAGTCCATCGACGAGACCTATCCCAAGGTCAAGGCTGCTGCCGATGTCGAGATCAAGGGGCTGATCGTGTCCCTCAACCGCATGGAGGTCGGCAAGGGCGGCGTGACCACCGCGCAGAAGGAGATCGAGGCAAAGTACGGTTTCCCCGTCGCGAGCATCGTCTCCATGGCCGAGGTCGTCGAGACTCTCTACAACCACGAGATCGACGGCAAGGTCGTCATCGATGACGAGCTCAAGGCCGCCATCGACGCCTACTACGAGCAGTACGGAGTCAAGTAGGTTCCGCCGTTCTACCGAACGGCGGACCGGCCGACGCTGCGCGCCGCCCAGGACGACAATTTGTCATTCAAAAGGCAAGGCATGACCAAAAGGTCTATGCCTTGCCTTTTTCATGCCAACTTGTTCGTCCTGGACGTCGCTCGCTCATATGACCCAAT
>CATXJW010000055.1 GCA_958370325.1 uncultured Collinsella sp.
GTCGCGGATGCTGCCCATGAGGGTTTTAATCATCCAGTTCCTCCCAGGTTTTGCGGATTTTCTCGAGCATTTCGGCGAGCTGCTCGCGCTCGTCGTGGGTGAGCGCGCTAAAGGCTCGTTCTCTAAAGCGGATGCGGGCCGCCTGGTCGATGCGGGCGTTTTCCCGGCCGGTTTCGGTCAGGCGAATGGTGAGTTGCCGGCGGTCCTTGGGGTTACGGCTGCGCTCGATGAGGCCGTTGAGCTCGAGCTTGGACAGGATCTCGGAAAGCGACCCCGGCTTGAGGTCAAAGTGCATGCCGAGTTCCTGCTGCGACATCTCGCCGCCGGGCTGCTTGGCCAGCAGGCAGATGATGGGCGCCTTGCCGGACACGCCTCCGCCATGAAAATGCATGTAATGGCCGCAAAAGCCCAGGCCGCTCAGGATGCGCTTGGCGAGTTTGTCTTCGGCGCTGACCGCTTCGGGTATGTCTACCGGTTGCGATGGGTCACCGCCGGGCTCATGCGGAAGGACGAGTGGATCAACACACATATCTAAGCTTTGCTCCTTTCTTTAGTTAGGTAGTGGAATTGTTTTGTGCCTAACCAATTTAGGAGCGTGAGAAATCAATGTCAAGGTACCAAACTTATTATGTTCGAGCGGCACTTGGGGATACTCCTTGCACCATTTACCGGTGATTCGTAGGGGGCGGAGGTAAACGGAGCAATTTCGAAACCTTTCCGCAACAATTTGCCCTTCGTGCCGCTCGACTCCGCTCGCAATGCCCCCTGCGCTACACTTAGTCGCACTGTGGCGCTGCTGCGCCGCGCCCGAAACAAGGGAGACCCTCATGAAGAACACTCAGCTGCTGCTGATCAACGATATGTGCGGCTACGGCAAGGTCGCGCTTTCCGCCATGCTGCCGGTGCTGTCGCACATGGGCTACCGTATCCATAACCTGCCGACGGCGCTCGTTTCCGACACACTCAACTACCCCAAGTTCTACATCCACGACACCACCGAGTACGTGCGCCAAAGCCTCGCTATCTGGGAGGAGCTCGGCTTTGAGTTTGACGCCATCTCGACCGGCTTTATCGTGACCGAGGAAGAGACACGCATCATCTCGGACTTTTGCCACCGCCGTGCGCAAAAGGGCACCAAGGTGTTCGTCGACCCCATCATGGGCGACAACGGCAAGCTCTATGCGGGCGTGCCCGAGTCCACGATTGGCCTTATGCGGCATCTGCTGGAGTGCGCAGACTACGCGGTGCCCAACTATACCGAGGCGTGCCTGCTTACCGATAGGCCTATCGCCGAGCAAATTACGCCCGATGAGGGCCGCGCCCTTGTGGACGCCGTGCGCGAGCTGGGTGCCAAGTCGGTGGTCATTACGAGCGCCGTAGTCAATGGCACGAACGCGGTTATCGGTTACGACTACGTGGCGGGGGAGTACTTTACGATTCCCTTTGAGCTCATTCCGGTCTATTTCCCGGGTACGGGCGACACGTTCTCGGCAGTGCTCGTCGGCCGCGTTATGGCTGGCTGGAGTCTGCAGCGCGCGACGTCCGATGCCATGCGCGTGGTGGCTGAGCTTATCGAGCGCAATGCCGATCAAGAGGACAAGTCGGCCGGCCTGCCCATCGAGGCCTGCTTGGACGTGATCGACCATGAGTAATGCTGGCGAGGGCGGCGTCAAGCCTGCGGGCGAGAACAAGCCGCTCGGCGCGCCGCGTGGCAAGCGTCCGCGTATCCGCGTGAGCTGCGTGGACCAGCTGGGTGCGTGCCGCTGCCACCATGGTCACAAGCCGGGCGACGTCTTTGACTTTGATCGAGACCGCGGCAAGATGTGCGCCATGGCCTGCCACGTGGGCTTTCCTTATATCGATATCCTGCGCTATGGCGGAACCGTGCCTGGCAATGAGCCCGGCACGGCAAAGTTCTGCTGTCCCGAGGTCGACACGTTGAACGTCTGGCTTGCCGAGATCGTCGACGAGTAACCGAGCGTGGATTATCTCCCGTTTAGAGCGCGCTAGAACGCTCAAAGTGGGAGATTATCCACGCTCGATTTGTATGCGAGATTATCCACGCTCGTTTTATGCCGATGGCTTGGGTCGCGTGCCCGTGCGCTTACAGCTGCTCGAGCATCGCCGTGCAGCCGTCGAGCACGTCGCGGTAGGTGGCATCGAAGTTGCCGGTGTACCAGGGGTCGGCCACGTCGCCGGGGCGCTCGGTCCAATCGAGCAGGCGCGAGATCTTGTCATCGGGGTCCTTGCCAAAGATACGGTACAGGCCACGCGCGTTCTCGTCGTCCATATAGACAATGTGGTCCCAGTCGCCATACTCCGCGCGACGCACCTGACGTGCGCGATGTGCGACGACGGGAATCCCGACTTCGCGCAGCTTGGCAACGGTGCCGTGGTGTGGCGGGTTGCCGATCTCCTCGGTCGAGGTCGCAGCGGAATCAATGACAAACTCGCCCGCGCGCCCGGCGCGGTGCACCAGCTCGGTAAACACCGACTCGGCCATCGTCGAGCGGCAGATATTCCCATGACAGATAAACAGTACACGTTGCATAGGACGATACCTTTCATATGGAAGGCTGCTAAAGAGTCGAAGCCGGGCGCATGCCAAGTTTTATTTCTTGGCCAGTTTGAAGTAGCGCTCAAATATCAATTCGAAAACGTAATAGAACATTAATCGACTGTCGAGGTCCATGCTGCCCAAGCGGATTTCTTTTTGCACGGTGTAGATAGGGTAGTCGGCTAGTTTCGAGAGAGAATTTCGAGAAAAGCCGGTGAGCGTGACGACCTTGCATCCGCGCGTTTTGGCTATCGATGTGGCGTCAATAGAAACCTGCGTCTCGCCGCTTACGGAAACGCTGAAGACCAGGTCGTTTTTGCCGAGGAGTTCTGCGTAATGCCTCATGACATGGCGTTCACTGAGCGTATCGGTGTTCTTGCCCATAATTTTGAGCTTTTCAGCCATTTCGAGGCACGGGTACTTTGAAAAGCCCGAGCAGAAGAACACGATATGCGAGGCGTCCTGGATAAGACTCACAACCGAATCGATGACCCGGTCGTTAAGCAGATCCTTGGTCTGTACGAGCTGGGTATCAAGAGGAAGCGCCTCGATAGTAAATCGATTGCGGTCGAGTGAGGCAGAATATGACCGCTTGAGTTCCGTAAACCCCGAGAAGCCAAGTTTATGGGCAAGTCTGACGATTGTATTGGGAGCGACGAAGAACCGTTCGGCAATGCTCTTGAGCGTGACATCGTCAATATCATCACGCAGCTCGATGATGTAGCGCATGATCTCGCTTTCGAGATCGTTGAGCTTGCTTTCGCCAGCTCGCACATGATCATAAAAAGATTCTTGATCTTTCATAAGATGTTTCAGCCCCTCGCACCTCGCCGTACATATGGTACCGCTTTGTGTAGCCAGGTGAGAAATCGGTAATTGGTCAAGATTGCCTATTGCCCACGAGCTGGGCAAACGTGCGTGTCTGTCTACACATATCTGTGTTGTGAGCGAAATCATGTGTCCCCGTTTCGCATTGGCTCACACGGAGACTCGCAAATGACCTTATGTCGCAAAATAGCAATCGAAACGAAGCAAGCCGAGGACAACCGCGGAGCCCAAGGTCTTCGAGAACACCGATCAGCCAACCCTGGAGGGACGGAACATGAAGGATAAGCTCAATATTGTGATCGTTGGCGGCGGCTCCACGTGGTGCCCTGGCATTCTTAAAGCCCTGACCAAGCACATGGACATTCTGCCGCTGAACCGCGTGATGCTCTATGACATCGATGCCGAGCGCCAGCGTCCGATCGGCGAGTTTGGCAAGATCCTCTTCGCTGAGGAGGAGCCCGGTGTGGAGTTTGGTTACACCACCGATAAGGACGAGGCTTACACCGACGTCGACTTTGTGCTCTGCCAGATTCGTACCGGCGGCTACGAGATGCGTAGCAAGGACGAGAAGATTCCGCTGCATATGGGAATCATCGGCCAGGAAACGGTGGGCCCTGGCGGCATGGCTTACGGTATGCGCTCCATGCATGACATGGTTGAGATCGTCAACGACGTTCGCGCTCATAGCCCGGAGGCGTGGATTATCAACTACACCAACCCGGCTGCTATTGTGGCATATGGTCTCGAGCGCGTCCTGCCCGATGAGCATCGCGTTCTCAACATCTGCGATCAGCCCGTCAACCTCATGCGCTCTTACGGTCGTCTGCTCGGTCGCGATATGAGCAAGACGGAGCCCGTGTACTTTGGCCTCAATCACTTCGGTTGGTTCAAGCACATCTACGATGAAGAGGGCCATGACCTCGTCCCGCAGATTAAGGAGTACACGGAGAAGAACGGCTTCCTTCCTGCCGATGCCGAGCAGCGTGACCAGTCCTGGCTCGACACCTACGCCATGGTCAAGGACATGCTCGAGGACTTCCCCGACTATCTGCCCAACACTTATCTGCAGTACTATCTGTATCCCGAGTACAAGGTCGCTCACCTCGACCCCGACTACACTCGCTCCGACGAGGTCATCAACGGCCGTGAGAAGCGCGTGTTCGCCGAGTGCGAGCGTGTTGCCAAAGTCGGCACCGCAAAGAACTCCTCGGTTGTTCAGAACGATGCTCATGGCGATATGATCGTGGAAATCACCTCGGCCATTTATCGCAACACCAACAAGACCTTCATTGTCATCGTGCCCAACAACGGCATTATCGAGGGTATGCCCGATGACGCCATGGTCGAGGTTGCGGCAAGCGTGGGCGCCAATGGCCCGCAGCCCTATGCTGTTGGCAAGATTGGCACCTTCTATCGCGGTCTTATGGAGAACCAGTACGCCTATGAGCGCCTGACTGTTGAGGCTTGGATGGAAGGTTCTTACGAGAAGGCTTTGCAGGCACTCACGCTTAATCGTCTGGTCGGTGACGCAAAGAAGGCGCGTAAGGTGCTCGATAAGCTCATCGAGGCCAATAAGGATTACTGGCCGGAGCTTAAGTAGCTAGTTCCATAGCGCTTGATAATTGTTATGGGGCGTGTGGGTTGTAGAGCTGCACGCCCCGTTTCTTTAAGAGGGGTATCCCATGAACAAAGATGAGCTACTGGCAAAGTTCCAGCGCCTGGGCAAAGTCCTCATGACGCCTGTCCTGATCCTGCCAATCGCCGGCATCCTTCAGGGCTTTGGCAATGCCTTTACCAGTCCCACCCTTACGGCAGCTGTTCCCTGGCTTGCTGCTCCGGGCTTTGCGATTTTCTTTTCGATTCTCAAGGCCGCTGCCGGCATCGTTATGAACAACATCCCGGTTATCTTCTCGATTTGTCTCGCCTATGGCTTCGCCAAGTCCGAGAAGGCTACCGCGGCGCTTTGTGGCTTTTTGGGCTACATGTGCATGAACTCTGTGATGGGCACGTTCCTTACGGCGACTGGCGTTATCGATCCCGCGAATCTTACGACGGGCCAGAGCACGATCCTCGGTATCACCACGCTCGACACTGGCGTTATCGGCGGTCTTTTGGTAGGCGCAATCGTCGCATGGCTGCATAACCGTTACTACAAGATTGAGCTGCCTGCCGTGTTCTCCATCTTCAACGGTACGCGCTTTATCCCGGCGGTGACGCTGCTCTCATGCAGCATCCTCGCATTGGTCATGTCCTTTGTTTTCCCGTTTATTCAGAACGCTCTCGGTGCGCTGTCTGAGTTCATCAAGACTACGGGTGCCTTTGGTGCATTTGTCTACGGCGCCGGCGAGCGCATGCTCCTGCCTTTTGGCCTGCATCACTTTGTCTATTTGCCGTTCTTCTTCACGTCGCTCGGTGGCGTCGAGACCATCGACGGCCAGACTGTTCAGGGCGCTATCAATATCTACAACGCGATCCTGGGCTCTCCCAGCACGCCGTTTAACATCGAGGTCAGCCGTTTTGTCATGAACGGCAAGGTTATCTTCGCCATGTTCGGCCTGCCTGGCGCTGCACTCGCCTTCTACAAGACGGCGCTTCCCAAGAACAAGAAGAAGACCGCAGCGCTCATGATCGCCATCGTGGTTCCTTGCATCCTCTCCGGCATTACCGAGCCGCTCGAGTATTCCTTCCTGTTTATCGCGCCCATCCTCTACGTGTTCCACGCTCTCATGGCTGGTCTTGCCTATGCGCTGACCTATATCCTGCAGTTCAACGTGGCTGGCTCCGCGTCCTTCGGTGGCCCGCTCTTGTCGTTGATCTTTAACGGCATTATGGGTGCAGCCAAGGGCTCCAACTGGCAGGTTATCCTGTTCCTTGGCCCCATCTACTTCGTGGTGTACTACTTCGTCTTCAAGTTCATCATTCTTAAGAAGGACCTTAAGACCCCTGGCCGCGAGGAAGAGTCCGACGATGAGGCCGAAAAGGCTCCCAAGACCGTGATCAGCGACCTCATTCCCGCCATCGTTGAGGCAGTGGGCGGCGACAACAATATTAAGTCTGTCGAGGCCTGTTTCACCCGTCTGCGCATCCAGCTCAATGACTGTGACAAGGTGGTTGATGACGCCGAGTTTACCGAAAAGCTCGAAGCGCGCGGCATCGTGCATGTTAACGGTGGCGTGCAGATTGTGTACGGTAACATGGCTTCTAACTACGCAACCCAGATGCGCGAGCTGCTGGGCATGGAGTAAACGACTCAAACACACAATCAAGATTAATATAGGTTGGCGTCCGATCCTTCAATCGGGCGCCAACCTGTGCTGTTTTGGGGTGAATGGGCAAGTACATGACGTGCCCGCTGCTCTCTTTTGGCGCTGCCTATCGTGTATTCGGACGCCTTGCGACGGTGAGGTGCGTTCTTTTCAGTCCTAGCGTGTTTGCGGCTAGCGCTGCGCCCGAAGTCGATTTGCACAGCTGATATACAGAGCGTTAACCGCGCTTTGCAGGCTCATGCCCTCAACCAAGGCGGTCGAGTACTCGCTGAGTGACTCCGCGCTCACGGGTAGCAAGAGCTCGCGCGCCCCGTTGTTATCGAATGCCATGTTGCTCGATATCCAAATAACGCGGCAACCTCGCCGCTTGGCCTCAACGTAAAGATTGAAGATATGGCTCGTCTTCCCTGAGAACGATACAAAGATGGTTAGATCGTCGGGTTGGAGCAGACAGAGCGACGTCTCCTGTCCCTTGACGGAGCCAAATGAGAAGCACAGTCGGTTTACGCGGCTCAGCTTTTCGCAGAGCGAGCGGGCGGCGAGATTGGAGAATGAGCTTCCGTATACGTAGACATTTTGCGCATCGAGAAGCCAGTCAACGGCCCGCTCGAGTCGATCCTCAGTGAGCAGGCGTTTTGTTTCAAGCAAAGAGGTCTCTACGATATCGAAATACCAGGGTATATCGATTTGCTTATGAGCCCTTGCCTCGGTTGTCTCACGCTGGAGCCAAGCGTTGAAGTCGTCAACTTGCTCTTTGAACGATCGAAAGCTCGAGCCGTTTACGCGCCTACAGAAGCGCGAGATGGTCGCGGGCGATGTGTTGCACGCGCGGGCAAGTTCTTCTATTGAGAGCTCTGGGATCTCGTCGTGATGGGAAAGGGCGTAGAGCGCGATGTGGGCGTCAAGGCTGCCGTCCTTTCCGACGTCTTCGATACAAGACCTGAGATTCGAATAGACCTCGTACATCGACATTCAAATCACTCCAAACAATAATGCCCCGGAGCGGATATGCCGTCTCCGGAGCATCGTGGTGAAGCTATGGGACAGGATTTATTCCATGCCCAAGTATTCTCTCATTTCGACTTTGTAGACAGAAGCTTTATTGCCGTAAACGATCTGAACACCGCCGCCAACGTGCACGATGGCGCTGGCGCCGAGGTCTTTGGTGAAGACGCTATCGTCCTTGACTAGGACGGTGTCTTTGAGGCTGAGCCTCAGGCGAGTGAAGCAGGCGTTGACACCCGAGATGTTATCGGCGCCGCCCACGGCTTCCACGATCTGCGGGATGAGCTCGCTTACCTGGACAGATGCTTTGGAGTCGATGGCCGACGTGTCATCCGCTGCCTGCGTGTCATCATCCTCGCGGCCCGGGGTTTTGAGGTCAAATTTCTTGATAAAGGTGCGGAACAGCACGTAATAGATCCCGAAGTAAGCGATGCCGAGCGGAATAAGCCAGAACCAGTTGGAGCCTTTATCGGCGTTCATGATGCCGTTGAAGATCCACGAGAGGAGCGGTCCGCCGAAGGCGGAAGGCCCGGGCACATTGAACTGTACCAGGTAGGTGAGTACATACGCGATGCCGCACAGCAGGGCGTGGACCACATAGAGTACGGGCGCTACAAAGAGGAAGGAGTACTCGAGCGGTTCGGTTATGCCCATGATGGCGGCCGGGATAACGGCGGCGATCATGAGGGAGCCGACCTTCTTCTTATTCTCGGGACGGGCACAGTGGTAGATGGCGAGCGCCGCCGCGGGCAGGCCGCACATGGCGAACAGCACCTTGCCGTTCATGACGTATTTTGAGATGTCGATGTCGTACATCATGCCGGGCGTGTTGAGCATGGCGTTGTAGATGTTGACAGCACCCTCGACGGTCTGGCCGTCAACCTGGATGCTACCGCCCAGAGAAGTGAAGAAAAACGGCAGGTAGATGAAATGATGCAGGCCGAAGGGCAGAAGCATGCGCTCGGAGAAGCCATAGATGAACGCGCCAAACACCCCGGTGGAATCGATGAGTGTCGAGGCGGCCTTTAGGCCGGTTTGCACAAACGGAAACACGAAGGCGAGCGCAACGCCCACCAGGCTTGCGAAAACGACGGTGAGGGCGGGGACGCAGCGCGTGCCGTTGAAGATGCCGAGCACCGGCGGAAGCTGCACCTTATAGAATCGGTTGTGGATCCACGCGACTACCAAGCCGATGATGATGCCGCCGAATACGCCGGTGTCGAGTGTGGTTACGCCCAGGATGGCGTTCTGACCGGTCTGCAGGTTGGCGGGATCGATGGTGCCCAGCAGGATAAGCAGCTGACCCATGATCGTGTTCATGGTCATGTAGCCGATGAAGCCTGAGAGTGCGGCGGTCGCCTTCTCGGCCTTGGCGTAACCGTAGGCGATGCAGATCGCAAAGAGAACCGAGATGTTACCATTGATAACGTTGCCGGCTGCTTTGATGAGCGTGCTAAAGATCACCATCGGCTCGGTGCCCAAAAGCGGGCAGAGCGAGATGAGGTTAGCATTGGAAAGGGCGGAGCCCAGACCGACCAAAATGCCGGAAACGGGCAGGAGGAGGACCGGCGCCATGAGCACCTTGCCGAGTCTCTGGAACTCGCTGTAGAGCTTGCTTTCTTTCATGATGTTCCTTCGATGCGCGGGGAGTTAGGACAGGGTCGGCCAATAATCGCCGTTCGCTTCGATCAGGTCGTCGAGGATTTGGCGTGCGACGGTAGTCGAAGGGACGGTCTTGTTGATTGCGATGGCTTCGAGCGCCTTCTGGTAGGAATGCTCGTAATATGCGTCGACGGCGAGCTTCTCACTGGCATTCTGCTCTTCGATAAGCCCCTTGTAGAAGGTGGGGATAGCAGGCTGGCTGATGGGTTCGGGGCCCCAAGAGCGCAGGTAGGCAGGGACCTCGACCATGGCGTCGTCGGGCAGATTGGGGATGGCGCCGTTATTCTCGACGATTACGAGATAACGTTCGCACTTGTTGTAGGCGATAGAGGCGGCTGCGTCGACGATAAAGTCGCCAAAGACCGTGAAGCTCTGTACGGGGCTCTTGTAATTGGCGGGATCTGCCAGGTACTTGTCGTGCTCGGCAAACATCTCCTTCTCGCGTCCGTTGATGACGTTGTCGGCGCGCGTCCAGTTGGGGTCCATGTCATCTGCCATGTCTTTGGAGTACAGGTAGTACTGCAGGTAGCTGTTGGGCAGATACTCGGGATAGTCCTTCACAATCTTGACGTATTGACCCCAGGTGTGCATCCAGTCCTTGTCCTTGTGATGCTTGTCGCTCACGGCCATGCCGTGCTCGAGAATCATCTGACGGAGCTCCGGCAGACGATCGCGCCCCTGCTTGTCGTAAATTTTGGTAAACCAGCCAAAGTGATTGAGTCCAAAATACATGGGGTCGATATCGCGCCAGCTGGGAAGTCCGAGCATCTTAGAGTACGAGAGCAAGATAGCCGTGGGCATATCGCAGATGTTAAGGATATGGTCGTTGTCAAACTCGCGACGCGTGGCCTCGGCGACAACTGCGGCGGGGTTGGAATAGTTGAGGATCCAGGCGTCTGGACTGTATTTCTTGGCGTAGCGTACGAGGTCGAAGACGCCGGGGATGGACCTGATGCCATAGGAGATCGAACCGCCGGCGCCGCAGGTTTCCTGTCCCACGCAACCGTACTTGAGAGGGATGCGCTCGTCCTGGCGACGCATCTGAAGGCCACCCTGGCGGATTTGCGCGAAGACGAAGTCGACATCGGTGAATGCCTTTTCGGGATCGGTCGTCACGACAACTTCGATGTCAGGAGCTTCCTGCTCGATGAACTGCTTCATGATGTCGTAGACGAGATGCATGCGCTTCTCGTCGATGTCGTACAGGGCGAGTTTGCGCAGCGGTAATTCGTTTTTCTTCTGCAATAGGCTCTGGATGATGCCGGGAGTGTGGGTGCTGCCGGCCCCGGCAATTACAACTGCTTTCTTGTCCATGTGGTAAACCCCTTTCGTGTGGATTGACCACTTCAGACTACGAAAGCTTTACCTGCGATTCTATCGATTTTCAGATTGCGAAAAACGATAGCGATAATCTTAACAGGATGCGTTTTGCGTGGTTAAATAGCGCCGGGAAAGATGCTGACTTGGGCGGCAGACGACGTGTTGCATGGCTGCAGGAGCGAACGCCACGCGGTCAAAAGATGGTGGGCGGTGCTGTGGCTTTTGGCTGCAATTGCGCTACCCGCGGTGACGCTCCCAGCGAGCCAACTTAATCGTTACCAGCGTAAGCGCCCAGGCCACAAGCGAGAACGCGGCGCCTACGGCGCCCACGTACGCAATGCCAACGCTACTTACCACGGCGCCGCCCACTGCGGTGCCAAACGAGATGCCGACGTTAAACGCCATGGGCTCAACC
>CATXJW010000056.1 GCA_958370325.1 uncultured Collinsella sp.
CCGGCGCCACCATCGCCATCACCGCCCGCGGCGTGACCGAGCAGCTGCGCAACACACGCTTCTCGGCCCTGCGCGCCAAGGACGCATTGTGCGACCGCCTGGCCGAGACCACGGGTCGTCGCGCCGATGTCGACGCCGCCGATCCCGACGTCCATCTGTTGCTTTCGCTGCGTCAGCGCCGCGCGAGCATCAGTCTGGACCTTTCGGGCGACCCGCTGTTCAAGCGTCTGCCGCCCGCGGCGACCCGTGCCGGCGAGGGCGCGCACGTGTTGCGCCCCGACTACGCCGCCCTGGTGCTGGCGCAGGTCGGCTGGACCGCGCTGTGCGAGCGCGAGCTGACGGCCGACGATTACGAGAACGAAGCCCTGCCCACGCTGGTCGACGCCTCGTGTGCCGGCGGCGGTCTGCTGTTGGAGGCAGTGAATATTCTGACCGACCGCGCCCCGGGCGCCGCACGCGAGCACTGGGGCTTTGAGGGCTGGCAGCTGCACGACGCTGCCCTGTGGGAGCAGCTGCTTACCGAGGCACGCGAGCGCGAGACGGCAGCGCGCGAACGCCAGGCGCGCATCGTGGCCGTAGACATCGACCCCGCCGCCCGCAAGACCGCTGAGCGCATGGTCAAGTGTGCCGGCTACAAGCGTTTTGTCGACTTTTGCGCTGCCAAGTCCGCTACCGTGCTGGACCATGCGGGCACTGTCGCCGGCGCCGCCGTGGTCGCAGACACCACCGAGACCCCGCTTTCGCTCATGCACGACGCCATGACGCTGGTCGGCGAGCTGCGCCGCGCGCCCGAGCTTACCGCCGCGCCGGTGGCCGCGCTCACCCGCGATGGCCTTATGGCCCGTGCGCTCCATGCCGAGCCCGCGTGCTCCATCGCCGTCATGCCTAATAATGAAGAGGCAACTATTGAGGTTTGGCCCTCGCTCGACCACGCCGCCGCGGCATTTGAAGCTGCGACCAGCGCGGACGCCGAGGAGCAGACCGCAGATGCCCAGGGCGAAACCGCCAACGCCCCCATGCCCGAACCTGCCGCCACGCTCGACCTGGGCGATGGCAAGCCGCTGCCCGTGCTCATCCCCGAGTCCGAGCAGTTCGCCAACCGCCTGCGCAAAAATGCCCGCCTGCGTCGCAAGTGGGCAAAGCGCGAGGGCGTGAGCTGCTACCGCGTCTACGATGCCGACCTGCCCGACTACTCCGCCGCTATCGACCTGTACGAGGGTTGCCCGCAGACTCCGGGCCGCTGGCTCGTCATCGCCGAATATGCCGCGCCCAAGACCATCGACCCCGCACTGGCCCAGGCCCGTATGCTCGATATCCTGGCCATCGCGCCGCGTATCCTAGATGTTCCCGCCGAGCATGTGCACGCCAAGGCCCGCATGCGTTCGCGCGGCGGCTCGCAGTACGGCAAGCAGGGCGCCGGCAAGGGTGGATCGGGCGAGCGCGCCAACATCGCGCGTCGTCGCCTGCCGCTCATCGAAGAGGGCGGGCTCACCTTTGCCGTCAACTTTGACGACTATCTGGATGTGGGCATCTTCCTGGACCACCGCGTCACCCGCAACCTGGTGCGCGAACATGCCAAACAGGCGCGCCGCTTCCTCAACCTGTTCGCCTACACCGGCACCGCCACCTGCTATGCGGCAGACGGCGGCGTCGAGGAGACCGTGACGGTCGACCTCTCCAACACCTACCTGGACTGGGCCGAGCGCAACATGCGCCAGAACGGCTTTGTGGGGCCTCAGCATCATTTTGTGCGCGACGACGTGCTCGCCTGGATTCGCGACCAGCGCCAGACGCGCAACCGCTGGGACCTGATCTTTGTCGACCCACCCACGTTTTCGAACTCGTCCAAGATGGGCCGCCGCACCTGGGATGTCCAGCGCGACCATGTTGAGCTTTTGGCCGGCGTATCTCGCCTGCTCGCGCAGGGCGGGCACGCCATCTTTAGCTGCAACCTGCGTAGCTTCCGCCCCGAGACGCGCAAGCTCGCACGCGCGGGCGTGGTGCTACAGGACATTACGGCGCAGACCATTCCTGAGGATTTCGCGCGCAACCAGAAGGTGCATCATTGCTATATCGTACGCCGCCTGCCCATCGAGGACGCCATGGCCGAGGTCGGCTTTAGCGCCGAGGAGATTGCCGAGCGAACCGAGGAGCTGCGCAACCCCGAGGCCCGTAAGCCTCGTGCAGCAGCGCCCGCGCACGCGCAGGCCGGCGACCGAGGGCCGCGCGGCGACGGCAAGCTCGCCTGCGCAGGCAAGCCCAAAAAGAAGAAGTTCTACGCCAGCAAGCCCAAGGGCAGATAACAAAGTTGCGGTGGAATACGGACTGTTTTGCCTGGAATTAGGCAAATTTAGACCGTATTCCACCGCAACTCATATTGGGATGGTGGTTGGCGATCTAGCCTTGGGTGACCAGGCGATAGCCGATACCCACATGCGTCTGGATATAGCGAGGATGCGCGGGGTCGGACTCGATCTTCTTGCGCAGCGTACCCATAAAGACACGCAGGCTCGCCAGGTCGCTCTTGGTTGCCGTGCCCCAAATCTCGTGCAGGATAAACTGGTGCGTCAGCACCTTGTCGGCGTTATGCGCCAGCAGGCACAGGAGCTTGTACTCGATCGGCGTCAGATGCAGTTCCTCGCCATCCATCGTGGCGATGCCGGCATCAAAATCGATATGCAGCTCGCCGGTATCGAACGAGCCCTCGGAGGCAACGCCGCCCGATTGCGCATACGAAAGGCGCCTGAGCGTCGTGCGAATGCGCGCGAGCAGCTCATCGACCGAAAACGGCTTGGTCAGGTAGTCGTCGGCGCCGGCATCGAGCGCGCGAATCTTGTCCGCATCCTCGCTGCGCGCCGAGACCACAATGATCGGCATGCCCGACCATGCGCGCACCGACTCCACCACCTTGACGCCGTCCATATCGGGCAGGCCCAGATCGAGCAGCACGATGCTCGGCGCCTGCGACGAGGCAGCGGCGATGGCGGCATGGGCGGTCTCCACGGCCATATGGCGCAAGCCGTGCGCCTCGAGCGCGGCAACGATAAGGTTGCGGACGGCGGGGTCGTCCTCAACGACCAAGATGAGCGGTTTTACGGCAGAGTTCGGCACAGCGCTACTCCTTATCAAACGAAACGTCGGCGGCGGGAAGCTCAATCGTAAAGATCGAGCCGTGCGGGTCCGCCGCGGCAACCTCTATGCTACCGCCATGCGCCAACGCAATGGAACGGCAGAGCGAAAGACCCAGACCAACGCTGCGGTGGCTGTCGGCCAGGCCATGGTTGGCGGTATAGAACGACTCAAAGATGCGTTCACGGTCCTCGGGTGCGATGCCCGGGCCGTCATCGGCCACCGAGCACGCCACACGTCCATCGTCGACGCTAATCGAAATCATGATATGCGAGCCTGCGGGCGTATAGGTGATGGCGTTGTTCACCAGATTGACCACCAGCTGCACCATCAGGCGCGCGTCGACGTTGACGAGCGCCGGCTCATCGCACGCCACCACCTTAAGGTCGTGCTCGCGCACGGCCGGATTTACGTGGCGCAGTGCCTCCTCGACGATATCATCCATGAGCTCGAGCGTGGTCGACAGATGCATGCCGCCGCCCTCGAGCTTGGTGATGGCGAGCAGGTTCTCGACGGTAGCGTTGAGCCATTGCGCATCTGAGCGAATGGACAGGAGCAGGCCGCGGCGCGTCTGGGCGTCGAGCACGGCGGTGCCGGTCGAACCCTGGTCGAGCAGCACGTCGGCATTGCCCGAAATGCTGGTGAGCGGCGTGCGCAGATCGTGCGAGATGGAGCGCAGCAGGTTGGCGCGCAGCTGTTCGTTTTTGGCGAGTACCGCCGCTTCCTCGCGGGCCTCCATGGCGCGGGCGCGGTCGAGCGCCAGCTCGCCTTCGCTCACGATGGCATCGGCAAGCGTCCGCTCCTCGTGCGTCAGCACGTCGGGCTCGGCAACGATAGCCAGCACGCCCACCACCGAGGCGGGGTCGCCCGAGCGCACGAAGCTGTCGCCCGTGCGAACCGTCAGGTAGATGCCATAAAACGCCGAGCCGCCATAGGTGGCATCGAGCGGCGTTCCCACATAGGCGGACGCCGAGAGCCGCGGCGGCATCTGCGGCGCCAGTTCATGCACCGGCGCGACATCGCCCACGGCCGTGTATGTCGCACGCGGCAGCAGGTCATCGCCCTCGGCGTCGGCGCTGTACCACACGACCGGACAGCCCGAAAGACGCGCCAGCTGCGTTGCCATGGCATGGACGATCTGCTGCTGATCGGCGCAGCGCTGCAGCATGCGGTTGGTCTCGAGCACCATCTGCGTGCGACGGTCGCTGGCGGCAGCCTGTGCCAAGGCGCGGCGCAGGGCCAATGCAATCGAGCTCGACACAAGCGAGACCACAAACATGATGAAAAACATGCCGGGATAGACGCGGTCGATAAACGACAGCGAGTAGCGCGGATCGACAAACAAGAAGTTGTAGAGCGCCGCGGCGGCAGCCGAGCTCAACAGGCAATACAGGCGACTCCAGGTAAAGAATGCGCACAGCTGAACGGCGAACACATAGACGATCATGATGCTCGGCGCGAGACCCGGATGGTCGAGCAGCGCGCCCACAATCGTCGCCGCGACCAGCAGCCCCACCGATACGCAGGCGTCATACAGAGGGCTGCGGCGCGTCAGCGTTGTGCGCCGCCACCAAAAGCTATCGGCAATATCGCCGTCCGCACGGACGTCCATCAGCGCCCCGCCCCTCTCTCAAAAACAAAAACCACCACAAAGGGACAGGCACCTTTGTGGTGGTTTCCCTTGTGGTGGTTCCAAGTGTATAGCCTTTGCAACCGGCGGTCGCTAGACAAACAGCACGTGCGCGAGCAGGGCACACACGCACACCGCTCCAAATACCAGTGCCACGATCGAAATTACGCGATCGGCCATATCCATGTTGGCACGATTCGTAAAGAACCGATCTTCGGCGGCGTCGACGCGCGTCTCACGCACCAGTTCGGTCGCAAGATCGCGACCGTCAAGCACCTTTGCATCCATGGTTTCCTCCCAGGACTCAATCCCCGTCATTACAAGCCCGCCCATTCTCAGACAAACCTCGAGCGTCGCCTACGGACGCTCGTTGGGGGCCAGGCGCTGCATCTTGCTCACGGCCTTAAACTTGGTGAACAGCGGCACGTACTCAAAGCTCACGTTGGAGTTCTCCAGGCCGTACCAGCGCGCAGGCGTGCCGGCGGCGCGGCGGATGATGTACTTGAGCGTGATGGCCGTACGCTCGCTCGGCTCCACGTCGCTTTCGGGTGCCAGAAGCTTGCGAATCATGACGAATTTGAACGTGCCGATGTTGCCCGGATCCTTGTAGACCGAGTAGTCGTGCGTCTGCGACGGCAGCTCGCCGGTGGCAGCCAGGTCCTGAACAACTTGGCGCAGGTAGGCGTTGACGCGTTGGTTAATCTTGTAGCCCAGGTACAGATGCACGCGGAAAACATAGTCGGTGCCGAACGTCTCGACCGAATAGGCAAAGGTATGCGGCTCGTCCATGGTCTCGACATTCACGAACCACCAGGCGCGAGCGCGCTTGGGATGCTTGTCCAAGATCGAGTAGACGATATCACGGTCGATGTAATCGGTATGGGTGTCCTTGGTCAGGTACACGATGTTGTCGCTCAGGCGCTCGTAACGGTCGTCGTCGCGCAGGCGCTTGAGCTGCGGCAGGTAGCTGCGCAGCGGCAGCAGCGTAAACTGGCGCTGCTCGACCGCCGTGCCGTTGTACCAGCACACCATAATGCCCATGATGAGCGCGGCCATGAGGATGGTGAAGTAGCCGCCGTGGAAGAACTTGGTGAGCGAGCTCACAAAGAAGAAGCCTTCGAGCAAAAGGAAGAAGGCCGCGAAGATCCACGGAGCAACCTTGAGCTTGCGCTCCTCGTGCAGGTAGAAGAAGAGCAGCAGCGTGGTGCACATCATAGTCAGCGTAATGGCAAGGCCGTAGGCGGCTTCCATATGCGCCGAGTTCTGGAACAGCAGCACCACGATGACGCAGCCCACGAGCATGACGTTGTTGACCATGGGGATGTAGAGCTGGCCCTTGGTCTCGGCAGGGTAGAAGACCTGCATGTGCGGCATGAGGTCCAGGCGACTGGCCTCGGACACCAGCGAAAACGCGCCGGTAATGAGCGCCTGCGAGGCAATGATGGCCGCGACGGTGGAAAGGCCGACGGCAAACGGGCGCAGGCCCGGGGCGAGCATCTGGTAGAACGGGTTGAGGTCGGCAATGCCCATGAGCTCGGGGTTGGCAGCGTTGTTCATAAGCCAAGCGCCCTGGCCCATATAGGACAGCAGCAAGCAGCACTTAACGAACGGCCAGGTGGCGTAAATGTTGCCGCGACCCACATGGCCCATGTCGGAGTAGAGCGCCTCGGCACCGGTGGTGGCGAGGAAGCAGCTGCCCAGAATCATGATGCCCGCGTGGTTGTTGGGGCTCAGCAAAAAGGCGATGCCGCGCACCGGGTTGAGGCACAGCAGCACGGCGGGGTGCTGGAAGACAAAGAACAAACCCGTGCCGCCCAGGAACAGGAACCACAGCGTCATGATGGGGCCAAAGGCGTGACCGATCTTGGCCGTACCAATGCGCTGTACCAAGAAGAGCGCGATGATGATGGCGAGCGTGATGGCGACGACGCGGCCCTGATCATCGCCCAGCACGGCATGGACCGCAGGGATGGTGCGCAGGCCCTCGATGGCCGTGGTAACGGTAACAGCCGGCGTCAGGATGCCGTCGGCGAGCAGCGCGGCGCCACCCAGCATGGCGGGGATGATAAGCCACTTGCCGCAACGCTTGACCAGGCTGTACAGGGCAAAGATACCGCCCTCGCCGTGGTTATCGGCGCGCAGCGAGATCAGCACGTACTTGACGGTCGTCAGCAGCGTGACCGTCCACACGACAAGAGAGAGCGCGCCGAGCACGAACTCCTCCGTCACGCTTCCGATGCCGCCGTTGCCGGCAACGAGCGCCTTAGTTACATACATAGGGCTGGTGCCGATGTCGCCGTACACCACGCCCAGCGTGACGAGCATCGCCGAGATGCTCACAGGAATCGCAGCGTGCGAGGCTGCCTCCTTGGCCTTTTGTTCCATAAGCCGGTTTCCTCCCAACTTTAATGTTCGAAGGGATTATAGGCAATCGGCCCATGTTTTAATGCACTGTTTTCCCAGCTAAATAAACATTTATACGGCCTTTAGGCCACCTCGGCGATATGGAATGTGACAAAGGGACTGTCCCTTTGTCACATCACCGCATTCGTTACTTGCCGAGCCAGTTTTTGAACCACCACTCCATGGAACGGCTCATCTCGGCCATAAAGGGGCTCGTGTGCTTGCGGGTGTAGATATCCACCACGCGCTCGCCTACCTCGCGGGCATGCGGACGGAACATCGCGTCCATCTCGGCCACCTGCGCGTCCATGGTCGCGGCATCCGCACGGCAGTAGCGCTCCTCGTGCACCAGGTTCACCACGGGATGCGCAATAGCCAGGCGCTCCTTGCGGGGCGTGCCGATGATGAGCATCGACAGCGGCATGGTATACGGAGGCAGATCCAGCAGCTCGGCCACTTCCTCGGCATTCTCGACGATATCACCGATATAGCAGCTCCCCAAGCCCAGAGCCTCGGCGGCAACCACGGCGTTTTGCGCGGCGATCACGGCGTCCTGAGCCGCGATGGCAAAGTCGCCCAAACCCGGCGCGCGGCGGGGCGCCTTGCCCGTACGCTCGACAAACTCGGGCTCAAAGCAGCCCACGTGCTCAAACAAATCGATCCACTTGGCATAATCGACCACAAATATAAGTGCCCAGGGCGCCTTGGCGATCATGGGCTGGTGATCGCACAGGTCGGCCAGACGGTCCAGCGTAGCCTGCTCGCGAATGCTCACGATGGAATACATCATCATGGCGCCTGCCGATGGCGCGCGACTCGCCGCATGCAAAATCGCCGCCCGCTGCTCGTCGGTCACCGCTACGGGACGGTCACTGTCATCGCGCGCGAAGGCGCGCGTAGACGAACGGTGCTCCAAAATGTCCAGCACCGCGTTGCCCGTGGTCTCGACCGGATAGCCACACGTATCCACAGCCTTGGTGCAAACCTGCTCGTTCATCGCCTCATCCTCGCTAATTCTTTAAGAAGCCTTTACGTTTCCGTGTAATTCCCGTCCATTATCGCGCAGGTCGCCGCTACATTGCGCAACACCGCCACGCACGCGCGTTATTATGGCTGATTGTTGTGCGCAGTCACCAAATGCAGCGCATATCTTGGTAACAATCGGGTAAACCCCCGCTTTCGTAGGTTTTAGTTTGTGAGGAGTCTCAGCATGTTCGCTGCCGCCATCTCGCTCGTCGGTCTTGCGGCGACCGTCTACCTTGTCTTGCGCGAGGCCAAGGCCATTCGCGCACAGTCGGGCACCGTTGCCAAGGGCGCTATCGCCTGGAGCGTCGCCTTCGGCCTGTTCCAGCTCTTTTTGACCATTTGGGGCGCCATTGGCCTCGTCGCCCAAAACGAGCCGCTCGCCTTTGTGATGCTCGTCCTGACCAACGCCATCCTCACCGGCTGCGCTTGGGCCAGCATCGCCCGCGACCGCATCGCCCCACGCGTCTTTGCGTTCGCCGGGACCGACGCCCCTGTCCCCACCGGCAAGCTCGCCCGCCTACGCGGCGCCTTTGTGGGCAAACCGCTCGTCGCCGCCGTCCTGTGCCTGCTGCTCTCCGGCGTCTTTGCGCTGCTGGGCATGGAGGTCTCGTCCAACCATGACTTTACCTGGGTCTACCCCCTGTGCATCCTGCTCGAGTGGGCCATTATCACCGTGCTCATGACCGGCTTGTTCTTCCTATTCCAGCGCCACGGCGCAGCTCCCGCGGTCCTGGCCTTTGCCCTCTTTGTCCTGGGCATTGCCGAGTTCTTCGTCATCACGTTTAAATCCATGCCCATCCAGCCGGGCGACCTTTCGGCCATCTCCACCGCCGCCGCAGTCGCCGGCACCGGCTACACCTTCTCGATCTCACTGTTCTGCGTGCTGTCCATGGGCTTTACCGCCATCGCCATGCTGCTGTGCGAGTACGCCGGCCTGGTCGCGCCGCATCGCCAGAAGGGCGCCGCCAACGCCAAGCGCATGCTGCTCACCAACCTGCTCGTGGCGGTGCTGTGCCTGGGCGGCGTGACCGCGCATGTCACGCTCATCGACTACTACAACACCCTCGGCATCACCGTCTACACCTGGCGTCCGCTCGAGAGCTACTGGCGCGAGGGCTACCTGCCTGCCTTTATTAGCGCGGCACAGTCCATCAAGCCGCCCAAACCCGCCGACTATTCTGTCGATGACGCCAAGGCCACGCTCAAAAAGTACGCCAAGGCCTACGACAAGTCCGACGCGGCCAAGAGCGACGAGCGCGCCGCCGCAAAGGAGCAGTTCGACAGCGAGAAGCCCACGGTCATCGCTATCATGAACGAGACGTTCTCGGATTTGTCGATCTACCAGAACATGCGCGCCGGCTACGAAGGTCCGCAGTACTTTAAGAACCTGTCCAACTGCCTCAGCCGCGGAAAACTCTACGTGAGCGCCTACGGCGGCGGCACGGCCAATACCGAGTTTGAGTTTATGACCGGCAACTCCATGGCCAACCTGGGCTCGGGCGTGTACCCCTACACCATCTACAACATGGAAACGACCGGGAATCTGGCAGAGCAGTTCAAATCGCTCGGCTATTCCACCACGGCCATGCACCCCAACCACGCGACCAACTGGAACCGCGAGAACGTCTATAAGGACTTTGGCTTTGACCAGTTCCTGTCCATCAACGACTTCCAGGGCGCCGATACCCTGCGCGGCATGGTGACCGACCAGGCTACCTACGACAAGATTCTTGAGCTGCTCGACCAGAACGCCGATCCTCAGTTTATCTTCGACGTGACCATGCAGAACCACTCGGGCTACGACACAGGCCTGCTGCCGGTCGATAAGCAGATGCATCTGAATATCGACACGACCGACCTGGACGCCAAGACCGTCGAGGACGGCACGCTGTCCGATGTCGACGAGTATGTCTCGTGCATCGAGCAGTCCGACCAGGCACTGCGCTACTTCCTCAATGCTCTGAGCAAGCTCGACCGCAAGGTTGTCGTGGTGTTCTGGGGCGATCACCAGCCGTTCTTCCCGTCCAAGTTCAACGATAAGTGGTTTACCAACGAGGACGATGCCACCCACCAGGAGCGCTTGTGGCAGACCGACTACATCATCTGGGCCAACTACGACGTTGCCGGCTGCGACCAGACGAGCGAGGTCGACGACCTGTCCACCAACTACCTGTCCACCCAGCTTATGCAGCTGATCGGCGCACCGCTGACCGACTACCAGAAAGCGCACATGACGCTGCGCGAGTCGCTGCCCGCCATCAACTCGGTCGGCTACGAGGACGCCAGCCTGCGCTGGGCGCTCTCCTCCAACGTCACCGGTGACGACGCCGCCGCAGCAGCCGCCACCAAGGCGCGCGAGGATTACGCCAAGATGCAGTACTACGAGATGTTCCGCGACGGCAAGAACGTCTATACGGAGCACTTCCAGACCGAGGCCAACGAGACCGACCCTAACCTGGCGCCGGGTACTACTAAGATCAAGTAGCGAGTCCTTCGACCTGGTTCGTCTGCCCGGCGGCGCGGAATGTTAGGTTCCCTGCTCGGGCAGTCCTGCTCGCACGGAGAGCACATTAAGTGCTCTCCGGCTCGTGCGGAACTCGCGAT
>CATXJW010000057.1 GCA_958370325.1 uncultured Collinsella sp.
TGGCGCCTGCTGCCGAGTCGCCCTCTACGATGTAGATCTCGCGACGGTCCTTGTCCTTGGAGCGGCAATCGATGAACTTTTGCACGCGGTTGGCCATATCGGTCTTTTGCTGCAGGTTGGTTTTGATGCTCTGGCGCGTTTTCTCGGCATTCTCGCGCGAGCGCTTGTTGATGAGCACCTGCTCCATGATTTTATTGGCGGCGTCCTTGTTCTCGATCAAGTAGGTCGAGAGGCGCTCTTTAAAGAAGGCCGTCATAGCCTGCTGGATAAAGCGGTTGTTGATGGCCTTCTTGGTCTGGTTTTCGTAGGACGTCTGGGTGGAGAAGCAGTTGGTCACCAGTACCAGGCAGTCCTGGACGTCTTGCCACTTAATGCCGCTCTCGTTTTTGTTGTACTTGCCCTGTTGCTTGATGTAGGCATCGATGGCGCTGGTCAGAGCGCTACGGGCCGCCTTCTCGGGCGAGCCACCGTTCTCGAGCCACGATGAGTTGTGGTAATACTCCTGCATCATGAAGGTGCGCGAGAAGCACATGCACGCGGTAATCTTGACGTTGTAGTCGGGCAGGTCCTCGCGGTCGCGACCGCGGCGGTCGGCCTCGATAAAGAAGGGCTCGGTGAGGTAGTCGGCACCGACCTTCTCGAGCACGTAGTCCTCGATGCCCTTGGGGTAGCAAAAGTCCTCTTCGGAAAACTCGCCATCGTCGCCCTCGATGCGCAGGCGGAAGGTAACGTTGGCGTTGACCACGGCCTGGCGGCGCATGGTCTCGCGATACCAATCGTGAGGAATGCTGATCGAGGTGAAGACCTCAAGATCGGGGCGCCACTTGATGGTGGTGCCGGTGCGGTCCTCGTCGCTGGGCTCAATCTCGAGTGCCTTCTTTTTGGCGCCGACGACCTTACCCTTCTTAAAGTGCAGGGAGTACTTGTTGCCGTCGCGCCAAACCGTGACGTCCATGTACTCGGATGCGTACTGGGTCGCGCACGAGCCCAAGCCGTTGGTGCCGAGCGAGAAGTCGTAGTCGCCGCCCTGGTTGTTGTTGTACTTGCCGCCGGCGTAGAGCTCGCAAAAGACGAGCTCCCAGTTGAAGCGCTTCTCGGAAGGGTTCCAGTCGAGCGGGCAGCCACGGCCATTGTCCTCTACCTGGATAGAGCCATCGCGAAAGGCGGTAAGGGTGATGAGCTTGCCGTAGCCCTGGCGCGCCTCGTCAACGGCGTTGGACAGGATCTCGAAGGCAGCGTGTGCACAGCCATCGAGTCCGTCCGAGCCGAAGATGACGGCGGGGCGCAGGCGTACGCGCTCCTCGTCCTTGAGCTGGCGGATACTGTCGTTACCATAGTTTGCGGTGTTTTTTGCCATACTCGCTCTCTCGATGCTCCTTTGCTGCGTTTTAGTCATATAGATAGTCAAGGTAGCATAGCCAAGCCCATAGGCGATTCCAACCAACACGAAATCCATCGAACAACCGTTCGAACTTAGGATGGAAAGAGCTTACTCGGACAAAACCGAGTCGGTTCTGTCCGAGTTAGTTTGAAGGTGGCTGGAGGCGCCCTACCTTGTTTGCGGATGGATCGAATCGAACATTGGGACAAGCGTCTCGTTTTATGGGCCACGGGCGTGCGTGTGCGAGTCCCTTTGGCCCATAAGGAACGCTGGCGGGTCGTTATTTGGGCCGTGGGTCACTTCGCCCGCGCCGTGTTTCGTCATACGCTCATAGTGGAAGCCGATGCCACGGGGACGGCGAAGGCCTCGGGCAACGGATGAGCTGCAAGCGAAAGGAGCGGTGAGGATGATGAAGCCCATGACGAAGAAGCTGCTGTTAGGAATTCCCACCGTGACGCTTTCGGCTGTGTTGGCGTGTACGCTTGCCGGCTGCGGCGGTAATGCGCCGAGTGGCTCGGGTGGTAGCGCGCCTGTGCAGGAGAAGTCCAAGAAGGCCAAGGCCTATGAGTCGCAGACGGTCGAGGTGGCTGGCATTACCTATGAGTCGGTGGCTCACGGTACGTTCTATCGCGGTGATGCCAAGAAGCAGGACGGCTTTTACCTGCACATCAAGATTACCAACAACAACACAAAGAACAGGACGTTCAGTTCCTTTAACGTGCATGCTGCCCAAGGCGATCTTGAGGCAGGCGACCCGTTGTTTACTTCCGGCAAGGCGGCCGTGCTCGACTACGTTGCAAGTGAGGCTCCCGATGAGCTTCACGAGGGCATCGATCTTTCCGAGAGGCCAGATATCGGCCCGGGCGAGACCGTTGAGTACGTGTATTTCTGGGCTCCCAAGACGGCGTACTACGGGCCTATCACCGTCGAGTTCGTAGACGCTTACGCCCCCGCTAAGAACCACGAGGCCATGCACTTTGACACCACAGGCTGCGAGACCAAGGAGTTTAAGGACGCGGGCGGCGTGGCCGAGGATAACGATGCGCCCAAGATGACCTCCGTCGACTGCGATTCGTTTAGCGTCAAGGAGATCGACGGCTATACGCTCGACTCGGGTGATGCCAGCAAGGAAAAGGCCCGCTTCTACCACGACGAGACAGACGGCTTGTTGAGCGTCAGCATCTTCCTGCGTTCGCCAGAGGAAGAGATTGCAAGCCTGCAGGATGTCTATGAAAGCGGCGATACCGTAAGCGACGAGGTCAACATCGGAGGCGTAACGTGGCTGCGCTTTAAAGCGCCCGACGGGAGCTATTCACTGTTTGCCACGGCCCCCGCGACTGGCAAGACGGTCCGCGTGTCCGTCGGCAGGACCATCGGCTGGGATGAGGCGGAGCGCCTGCTGAACACCATGACACTCAAGTAGCACTGCGATTTCCGCGTCAGGCGACTCAGGGCTGGCTCCGAGTTATCGGGGCCAGCCCATTTTGATGTTCGATGAGCCGAGTCGGCGTTTCTCACAAAAGTCACCTGGAGCTAGCGAGGCCTATCCGAATTGACCTCATTGGCGGTGTCTTTTGCGAGTGCCGTGCGGCGGGCGCTGTAGGCGACAAGGCCGGCACCAGCTGCGGCGAGTGCTGCTGCGGCTGCGGTTAGGGGGACGTTGCTGTCGCCCGTGCCGGCGAGCGCGCCCGCTTTTCCGGAGCGCTTGTTATTGCCGTGATCCTTGCCGCTGCCGGAGCCACTGCCGCCACCGGAGCTGCTTCCGTCGGAGCCACCTCCACTCGAGCCACCATCGCCGTCTACTGTCATCGGGGCGTCGTGAAGCCCTGTCGTATCCGCGCTGTCGCATACGTCGACCTGAACTTCTGAGCGTTCGCATGCCGCGTCGGGCACATGAAGCTCGTGCAGTACGGCACCCAGCGTCGAGTTTGCGCCGGGTCGGATTTCCTCGAGCGTCACGGGATCGAGCGCCACCAGATTACGTGCCTTCGCATACAGCGTTACGCGTTTGCCCACTTCGTCGCCCCAGCTCTCCGGGATGGCAAAGCTCATGCGGAACTGTGCCGTGCAACCCGGTGCCAGCACGGCGTTGCCGTTGTCGGCTACCAGCGGGTGCGTTGCAAAACGCGCGCCCAGCGTCTCGAGCGCGTACTTTACGTGTGCCATGTCGTTGGCCGAAGTATCTTCGGCAAGCTCTGGATCGTAGATTGAAGCCATGCGTGCGTTCGCTCCGAATCCGATGGATGCGCTGGAGAACGGCTGGCTGGAGCCCTCTCGGTACAGATCGATCGTGCCGGCGGTCAGCAAAGTGTTGCCGTCGTTTCGCACCGTGACCATGAAGGATTCGCCTGCTGCTCCGGGCACCACCGCGCCCGAGGTAGCGACCGCGCCCGTCGGAGTGGCACACGCCACCAAGGGCACTTCGATACCGTGCAGCTCTGCCTCGCTCTTCTCCGCGCTCACAATGTGCGTGGCGAGTGTGGAGAGCATGCCTCCCGACGTCAAAAATGTCGTTATCTGATCGACGGGATGGTCCAGCTCGCACATCACGAACGGCTCCGTGAACAGATCGCCTGCCAAGGTGCTGGCGAAGATGCGGAAGTGCTTGCCCATCACTGCTACCGGGTTGCCTTCTTCGTCGTAGGTTTGTCCCACCTTGCCATCGGTGTTCTCTACATAGAGCACGCATCTGCCGTTGTTGCTTACGCTAAACGATGCCGGGCCACAGCCTGCGGCACCCACAGGCTGCGTTGCAAATGCCGATGCGCCTCGCGTCCAAGTAATATGCTGCAGTTGCTCGTTGACGGTTGCCAAAAAGCCCGAATGTTGTGGCCACGGCACCGCACGGGGTACCGCGGCGTCCGGCGGCATAACGCCCCAGCCCGCAATGGACTGGCCGATCACGGCGTACGATGCGCAGCCGCAACCGTCTGCGGTCTCGTACGCAACGGGCACCACCATTTTGCCGTTGATATTCTCGGGTTCGCTCAGCTCGATACTCGACGGTGCCTGCGGAAAGCGAAGAACTTGGCGGAACGTCAGGCTGTCGCCCAAATCATCCGACCACAGGGTAAAGCATTCCAGCGCAACCTCGGCCTCGCTGCCGAGCGCCTTTTCTGCGGTGGTTCCGCGGCGGTGGAGGTAGGCACCCGACAGGCGTCCGTCGACCAGCGTCTTGCCTACCGTGATGCGCGGGCACTGCAGGCAATGGTAGCCATCCTCCTGAAGGCGGCCGCGCGAGATGCTGCGCCACGACGTGTGCGATATCACGCGAATTCCGTCGTTGCTTATGCGCAGGCGCACAACGGACAGTATGCCGGATGTGCTCGCCGCATCGAAAGGGGTGTTGTCGCCGTCGCGGCGCTCGCCCGAGACCAGCAACACGTAGGCGTCTTGGTTTCCTCTTCCGTCCGTATATTCCACTACGTCGAAGTCGTAATCGTATATGCCGTCGCGCTCCACGTCGCCCTCGCCAAACCCAAGGGGAAAGTCCACGGGCGTGGGAGCGGACCACGTGCCGTTTGCCTTTGTGTGCACCACTAGGCGCGAGCGGCCATTCTCGCCGTAGCGCACCGAGGCGATACGGAATAGGCATTCTGCGCCGGCAATCATTGCCAGCTTCATGTGAGCTTCGCTGAGCACGCCAGTAAACAGCACGTTGTCGCTCGAGGGCTTGATGCCGCCACGCTCGTCCTCCGACACGCCAGCAGAATTGGCGTTGGGGTCCGCAACGGCGTTCGTCGGCTGCTCGATATAGGCGTACTTATACATCGGCGCGGCGTTTTCGTCGTTCTCTACCAGTGCATGGACGAAATGCTCGATCTGTCCCGTGTCGTCGCTTTCTGCATCCGCCTCGAGCTCAATGCGCGTGACCGCTTGATCCCAATCGCGCACGACAGGCGCGGCGTTTACGGCAGTGGCCTTAACCTCGGCGCGTGCGAGCAGCTCGGCGTTGGTGACGATGGTGGCCGATGCGATAAATTGCGGCACGCCACCTGCCTCGGCGTTGCCGGGCGTGCCGAAACAGGCATCCAACGTATAAGGCGTATCTCCACCCAATGCGAGCTCGGAGCGCTGGAGCACATACTGGTCGCCATTGTTCACCGACATATTCCACGAATCGATGAGTGTGGGCCACGACCCCGACCAAGCCTTGGTGGTCCACTTGAACATTACGAACTGGAGTATCACATCGACATCGACGTCTGCACCTACGCGCAGTCGCGGAAGCTGGTGTCCATCTGCCTTCTCATACCCAATGAACAGCGTGAGGGATGCGGCGCCGCGCACGGCAGACGAGGCGACGCCTGCAACGCCGGCGCCAAAGGTGACGGCAAGCCCGATCTGGATGGTGAACGAGCCCGACGTGTTTGAATAGTCGAGCGAAATGTTTTTAAAAAACGCCGCGCCGCTGCCGTGCGTGTGGGCACCCACGGCGAGCGCCAGCTTCGCCAGCACCCAGGGATTGACGTTTAGGAAAAACGGCACCGGTCCTAGGGTAAACTGCTCGGTCCAATTGAGGTCGGTTCTTACCTGGAAGAGGGCCTTAATATTGCCGTATGCGGGGTCGTTGTTGTCACCCCAGGTTTTGCCCACCCAATCGTAGGCAAGCGAGCCGTACAGCTGTGTGGCGATATCCATCGTGAACAGCGGCGTGCAATGGTGGCGAAGGAGCTTGGTGTTTCTTGGATCGGTGCCCGAACCGGCACTCATACTCTTGTACTGATTCCACTTCCCCTCCATCTCGTCGAGGTAGCGGTTTGCCTGCTTGGCGCCCGACTCGCGCGGCGATTTCTTCCAGTATTCCGGATCAGGGTTGCCCGAATCGTTCATATAGCTGGCTGGTTTGTATCCTCCGCCAAACAGCACGTATCCAGCAAACGAGAAATCGAAGAGGATCGGAAATGTGGGCATCCAGCACGTGAACTTATTGCCGCCGATGCCGGGAAACGCCGCGGGGAAATCAAACGGAGTGATCTCTTGGTCCATGGTAGTGGGGACGATAGTGGTCGAGCCCGATTCTGCCTTTGCGGCCGGCGCAGTGACAACGGCCATGGGGGAGGAGAGTGTGTAGGTCTTGCCCTGGTAGTCGAGGACAAAGCGCAGCTTGCACCCTTCTTCCAGAAGGCCCGATGCCGCGTCGAGAAACTTGTCTTCGAGTGTGAACGCCGCCAGATTATCCGCGCCCGATGCGCTGGCCTTGATCTGACCGATCTGCGTGACGGTTTCGGGTGAGCTGCCCGCGGCAGGTGTCACTTTGTTGATGCGCAGCGTTGCCTGTCCGCCCTGTGGCAGATGTGCCTGAACGGTAAAGGCGTGCGTATCGGGCTGCTCGTTTGCCGTGTCGTCCTTCGGCAATGCCATGAACGTGGCTTCAGCGTACTGGATGTCCCATTCGTCGAATGTGAGCTGTCGAAAGTACGGCTCGCCGTCGGAGAGCGGACGTGTGGGTGCGGTTATGGCGGTGCCGCCCTGGATACGCGCAAGGGGAATCTCGACATCGCGATAGCCCGCCATGCTAATGGAGATGCCGCCGTTAAAGTCGTACGCGTCAAGGAGCGTTGCCTCGTCTACGTAGCCTTCCGAAAGCGAGGCAATCTCAAAGATGGCCGTGCCTTCGTCATCGGTCGTGGCGGAGAGCTGCTTGCCTGCGGCATAGCGCGATGTGAGCGTGACCTGGGCACCCGCGATGGGCGTATTCTTGTTGGCGACGTCGACCACGACCACACCAAACATGGTGCGCGAGAGAACGAGCACCTTGAAGGGGTCTTCTTCGTCGGCATAGGCCGCGGTGGGCGCGAACGGCAATATGAAGGCGTTTGCGCTGCCCAGCACGCGAGGCAGCATGATGCCTGCCAGCGAGGATGCTCCGGCGATAAGTAACGAACGGCGATCAAGCATTTTGGGCTCCCATCCCGCAAATATCGGTGGAAATAATCCAATTGTGCGAGAAGGCATCCCGTGGCGGTAGTGCCGTCCGGGGGCCAAAATGTCCAATTTGAGCGAGTGAAGCGCCGGGGCTCCGGAGCGCGCATGCTGCGCTAGGCAGTCTGGCCGCTAACGCAGCATATGCGCGACCAGTTCGGTGCGCGTGCCGATGCCAAGCTTTGCATACACACTGGATAGGCGGTTTTTGACAGTGCCCGGCGATACTCCCATATGGCGTGCGATTTCGGCGTTGGTCCATCCGCGGCAGGCGAGCATGGCCATGGTGAATTCCGTGGTCGTCAGGTCGTCAGCCACGTCCTCGCCCGAATCGGGGTTGTGGATGCGCCGCCAGCCGTAGCTGAAGCGGTATGTGATTTCGATGATGTGCGCGAAGTCGTCAGGGTATTGCGTTTTTAGGCACGCCTCGATGAGCCCCTGTAAAAGGCCGTGGTGCTCGCCGATGAGCTCGATAAGGCCGTCGGGGCGCGCAATGTTCCAAGCAGCTCCGAAGTGCGTTTTTGCGGTGTCGATGTCCTTGAGGCTCATGCATGCCATGGAAGCTGCCAAGTGCAGGAACAGTTCCGAGATGGGATAACTTCCCTGTTTCATGATCAGGGCGTTTTCCGCCATGCCCAGACTGCGGCCATATTCGCCGCGCAGGTACAGGGCATGCGCCATCACGTAGCTGGCGAACAGGCGCAGGCCTTCGGGCAGATGCGCCGCAAGCGGATAAAACTCTTCGGCAGAATACGGGGAAGGCAAGTGCAGCAGGACGCTCGCGGCCGAGGCGAACAGGATATGCGTGGCGTGGACGGCGGGTGATTCCTCGTCGGCCGGCGTATCGAGGATGCCCGCAAGGCAACGGCGGGCATCGGCGATACGGTTGAGCGACAGACTGGCATATCCGCAGATAAAGCATGCGGAATAGCGCAGCGCGGGGTCGGTGGCGTCAAGATAGGGGCGTGCTGTCTTGGCGGCGAGTGCGGCCTGTCCGCGAAAGTACAGCGCTTCTGCCGTGGCAATGGCGCGCGAATCGGGGCCGGAAATGCCTGCAACCGCAGCGTCAATCTGCCCCGGCACAAAGGCGGTGCACATCAACGGCATGGGAACGCATGGGTAGCCATCGCAGTCCATCTTCCATCTCCCAACAGCTGGCAACAATAGCAGCAATTGTACTCCTGTTGCTCGGGACTGGAATTTGTGGGTATCGCCTGCGATTATGCCGAACGTATAAAGGAAGAGTCTATTGGCGATGCTCCCAAGGTGGCTACCGAAGCCTAGCTGACCTCGACATTCGGAAAAAATGCCACCCCTGTAAAAAGCTCTGCCGCAGCGATGGGAAACGCATCTTCTGGGCATTCCGTCGTCTCCAGCCAGCGCTGGACTGCTGCTGTCGCCTGCGCGTTGGCGAGCGGGGCGTGGGGACCGTCCGGCGACCAGCGGTGACGGGCGAGCCCTGCCGCGTGCGTGGGCCTCCATCGGCGTAGACCCATGACCCGCATGGCATCGGAGAAGTCCACCATGGCGTCCAGCACCTTACCGTCCGGCACGTCCAGCCTAGCGGCTCTCTTGAACCCGAGGTCGAAGAGGGCGTTGTACAAGGCATATGGGGCCGAGCGGAAGTGGATCAAAAGAGCGTTACTTGACGTTTCATGCATAATGCCAACCGCCCCGCGACATCACGTTCGCAGCGCGCAGGGGCCGGAGAATCTTCGCGATGAGAGTTGACGTCTAATACCTTGCATCGTATAGTGTGTATAGCATAGTATATGACGAGAGGAGGTGTGCGGATGGAGGCACAGATGAAGCGCGGCTTCCTGGAGGCCTGCGTGCTCGCGGCCGTCTCCGGCGAGGAGTCCTACGGCTACCAGATCGTGAAGGACGTACCGGCGAGCATGGGGCTCACAGAGTCGACGCTCTACCCGCTGCTCAAGCGCCTGGAGAAGGCCGGGTGTATCACGGCACGCTCCGCTGAGCACAACGGGCGGCTGCGCCGGTACTACCGCATCACGGACGACGGGCGAGCGCGCATCGAGGAGTTCCTGGCCGAGTGGCCGTCCGTACGGGAGATTTACGCATACGTTGAGGGGGCGCACCATGACGCGCGATGAGTTTCTGGGCCGGTTGGGCGAGCTGCTCGCCTGCCTGCCGGCCGAGCAGGTGGAGGAGACCAAGGCGTTCTATGCGGAGGCCATCGCCGACCGCATGGAGGACGGTATGAGCGAGGAGGAGGCCGTGGCCGCCATGGGCACGCCCGGCGAGGTGGCGGAGGCCACGCTCGACGACCTGCCCGCCGTGCCGCGCGCGATCGCGAGGACGCGCCGGCGCAGCACCGCGCTGCTGTGGGTGCTGACCATCGTGGGCTCCCCGGTGTGGGTGCCGCTGCTCGCCGCCTTCGCCGCCGTGGCCGTCACGGTCTATATCTGCATCTGGGTGCTGGCGCTCTGCGTGTGGATCGTCGCGGCGGCACTCGGGGGCGTGGGCGTAGTTGAGCTCCTGCTTGCCATAAGCGGCGTCATCATCGGCCACTTCCCGTACGCCCTCGCCTCGGCGGGCGCGGGGCTCGGCCTCGTCGGCGTGGCGCTCTTCGTTGGTGCTGGCGCTTGGGCCGCCTCAAAACAAATTGCGCGCCTCTCGGCGCTCTGGGCGAGGAAGGCCGCCTCGCCCTTCTGGAAGGGTAAGGGCGAGAAGGGCGGCGCTGCCGCGCATCTCGCGGCGTAGAAAGGAGTGAGTACCATGACCAGCGCGAAGAAGATCTACCTCGCCGTGGCGGGCGGGCTCGTTGCTGCGGGTGTTGTCCTCGCGGGCATTGGCTTTATCGCTTCGGGTTTCGACCCGGCCGTGTTCACAACCCAAATCGACACGCGTGACAGCACCATCGTGCTCGGCGGCGTCGAGGTGGACGAACACGAGAGTATCCCGTTCATCAGCCAGCTCGCCAATCTGGGCGAGATCGACACCTCCGACGTCGCGGATCCCGCCGCGCCCTAGGCGCAGCGAGCCCGGGCGCTCTGCCCGCCAAGCTGCGTAAGCCGGCGAAACCCGAACCTCAACCTCTACGCAACTGGCCCCAAGCCTGCGCCGATTCGCTCTCAGCACCGCGCGGGGGCCCGTGACGCATGCCCAAAAAAGTACGAGGAGAAAGGAGCGCGATGACGACAGCCACGCCCTTCCGCCTTCACGGGGCCACGCAGGACCGGAAGCGACTGGGCCGTGCGGTGGGGCTGCGCTTGGATTGGCTACACTGATATGGACAGTTCCGTGAGGGGCGCGAGAGACGGGACTCCGGGGAGATCTTCGAGGAGGAGTACCTCGACTGGAAGCGCGGGTTCAGTGGAGCATGAACCTAATCTCTGTCTCTCTTGCTTTTT
>CATXJW010000058.1 GCA_958370325.1 uncultured Collinsella sp.
ACATCACGAAGAAGGCCGAGACCAGCTTGGTGCCCGGGGCGGTCTTGAGGATCTGGAGCGCAGGGCGCAGAGTGTCGGCAGTGGAGTGGCAGGCGCCGGAGACCAGGCCGTCGGCATCGCCCATCTTGACCATCATGGTGCCAAAGTAGGTGGCATCCATCACCTGGGCGCGAGCCTGCTCGATGGTAACGCCCTTCTTGGCGCGGAGCTCGGCAAACTTCTGTGCGTACTCTTCGTGCTTCTCGGCGTTGCGCGGATCGATGACGGTGGCGCCGGGGACGTTGATCTCGTTGGGATCGCCCAGGATGACGATGTTGGCCAGGCCTTCCTCGATGATCTTGTTGGCCGCGACGATGGTGCGCGGATCCTCGCCCTCGGGCAGGACGATGGTCTTAAGGTCGGCCTTGGCGGCAGACTTCATACGGTTTAGGAAATCGCTCATGTTACTCCTTGCAAGCGTTTCGCTAAGCTCCAGGCGCCCGGCTGTTCACGAATAAACCCGCTGCTAGCGGGTTTACCTTTCAATTATGTACGCCGCGGTGCTTGAGCTTTCCTTGTGTGGCAAGCTCATTATAGGACGCATTAGCGCTATAATCGCTCTGATAAATATGTCTCGAAGAATGTTCGAGAAAAGCCCAGCTAACGAGCCCGTGGCTTTTGACAAGGAGTATCGATGCAGATTACCTCAGGCCTGCCTGAAGGCTTTAACGCCGGCGCGTACGACATGATTGTCGTTGGTGCTGGATATGCCGGTGCCGTTTGCGCCCGCCGTCTTGCCGAGACCATCGGCTATCGTGTTGCCGTTTTGGAGCGCCGTAGCCACATTGCGGGCAATGCCTATGACTGCACTGACGAGGCCGGAATCCTGATCCACGAGTACGGTCCGCATATCTATCACACCTTTAACGAGCGCGTGCACAATTTCCTGTCGCGCTTTACCAAGTGGACGGATTATCAGCACAAGGTGCTCGCCAACATCGACGGCACCCTTATGCCCGTGCCCTTCAACCATGCGAGTCTCAAGCTCGCCTTTGGTGACGAGCGCGGCGAGGAGCTGTATCAGAAGCTCGTGGAGACCTTTGGCAAGGATGTCAAGGTGCCCATTATGGAGCTGCGTAAGAAGAACGACCCCGACTTGGCCGAGGTCGCCGATTACGTCTACGAGAACGTCTTTTTGCATTACACCATGAAGCAGTGGGGCCAGACGCCCGACCAGATCGACCCGTCGATCACCGGCCGCGTTCCCGTTTTTGTGGGCGATGATGACCGCTACTTCCCGCAGGCCCCCTTCCAGGGTATGCCGCAGGATGGCTACACGGCGCTGTTTGAGCACATGCTCGACCACGACCTGATTGATGTGTTCTGCGACGTGGACGCTCGCGATCTCTTCGAGATCGACGAGACAACCGTCAAGGTCGACGGCAAGGTCTACGGCGGCGAGATTGTCTATACCGGTCCGCTCGATGAGCTGTTCAACCTCGACCTGGGCGCACTGCCGTACCGCACGCTCGACATGAAGTTCGAGACGCTCGATATGGACCAGTTCCAGCCCGTGGGCACCGTCAACTACACCACGAGCGAGGATTACACGCGCATCACCGAGTTCAAGAACATGACCGGTCAGGTTTTGCCCGGCAAGACCACCATCATGAAGGAGTACTCCAAGGCCTATACGCCCGGCTCGGGCGAGACGCCGTATTACGCCATTCTTGAGCCCGAGAACCGTGAGCTCTATGAGCGCTATCTTGAGCGCGTCCAGAACCTGACAAACTTCCACCCGGTGGGTCGTCTGGCCGAGTATCGTTACTACGATATGGATGCCGTGACCAATTCCGCCCTCGATCTTTCGGATGAGATTATCGCCTGCCATGCATAAAGTCATAACATTCGGTATTCCCTCGTATAACGCCGCTAAGGACATGGACCATTGCATCACCTCCATCTTGGAGGGGAGCAATTATGCCACCGATATCGAGATTATCGTGGTGGACGACGGCTCCAAGGATGAGACGGCCGCCAAGGCCGACGAGTGGGAGGCCCGTTATCCTGGAATCATCCGCGCGGTGCACCAGGAGAATGGCGGCCACGGTATTGCCGTCCTTTCGGGTCTGCGCGAGGCGCAGGGCACCTACTACAAGGTTGTCGACTCGGACGACTGGCTTGACGGCGCTGCCCTTTCGACCATGCTGTCGATTCTGCGCGGCTTTGAAGAGCGCGACCAGCGCGTTGACCTGTTTATCTCGAACTACGTGTACGAGAAGGTTTATGAGGGTACGCATACGGCCATTGGTTACAAGTTTGCCCTGCCTCGAAAAAAGATCTTTACCTGGGACCAGATCGGCCATTTCCGCCTGGACCAGAATCTGCTCATGCACAGCCTGTGCTATCGCACGGATGTGCTGCGCGAGTCCAACCTTCCCATGCCGCCGCACACGTTCTATGTGGACAACATCTACGCCTACGTGCCGCTGCCGCGTTGCAAGACCATGTACTACGCCGACATCGACCTCTATCGCTACTTTATCGGTCGCGAGGGCCAGAGTGTCAACGAGGCCACGATGGTCAAGCGTCTGGACCAGCAGTTCCGTGTTACGCGTATCATGATGGAGTCGTACCACCTGTACAGCGATGTCGAGTCGTCGCGTCTGCGTTCGTACATGATGGGCTACTTCACCATGATGATGGCGATCTGCTCGGTGCTCACCAAGCTTTCCGAGGAAGATTGCGCCGACGAGCGCCTAAAGACGCTGTGGAATGATTTGAAGGCCTATGACGAGCGTATGTATCGTCGTGCACGTTACGGTGTGGTCGGCTTCTTCACCAACCTCCGCGGTCGTGCCGGAGACAAAACCACACTCGGCCTATACCGTCTTGCCTCAAAGATCTTCAAATTCAACTAGCTGCTGAGTAATCGCTGCTGATAGGTTGACTGGGCCCCTTGGCCTTTAGTTTGCTACTGCGAACAGTCCTGCTCGCACGGAAAGCACATTAAGTGCTTTCCGGCTCGTGCGGAACTTGTATCAAACTAAAGGCCAAGGGGCCTCTGCTATAAGAATCGATTGTCAGGTTATTTGAATTTGAAAATCTTAGACGCGCGGTACACAGGGGCCTGGGCTGAAAAGATTTTGGTTGGTAGTCGGTCGGAGGCGGGCGGGCATTACGTTTGTCGCGAGTTCCGCATGCAAAGAAGGCCACTTAATGTGGCCTTCGTCTTGCATAGGACTGTAGAGCAGCAAACGTAACGCCCGCCCGCCTTCGACCGACGGTCGAGTGAGATTACTTCGCGGCGCCGGGGATGCCGTGGGAGGTTTTGGCGGTTTTGGCTCCGTTTACGATGGCGGTTTGCAAAGCCCTTACGGCGAGCATGCCCAGCAGGTCTAGGGGAACGGCGGCGCTTGCCTGGGCGCCCAGTTTGCCGCTGGCGAGGGTGTAGATGGTGTCGCCGTCGTTGGTGGTGTGCGTGGGACGGATGGCGTGTGCGTAGGCGTCTGCGGCCATTTGGGAGACCTTGGTGGCCTGGGCCTTAGTGAGCTCCATGTTGGTGACGATGCAGCTGATGGTGGTGTTGGTGCGGTCGAGCGGCATCTGCATGGATCCGGCGGCGGCAAAGGCTGCGAGTTCCATGTCGACGATCTGGTCGCTATCGGCTGCGGCACGCATACCGGCGACCCACTCGCCGGTGAAGGGGTCGACAACGTTGCCGCAGGCGTTGACCGAGACCACGGCGCCCACCTTGACGGGGCCGAGTGCCACGGCGGCGGCTCCAAGGCCAGCCTTCATGCAGGTGGCAGGTCCCATGAGCTTACCTACGGTGGCGCCGGTGCCGGCGCCCACGTTGCCTTGCTCGAGCGTGGTGGGGGTGTTGTCGAGTGCCTCGCGCACGGCGGCGATGCCGGCCTCTATGTCGGGGCGTACGGTGGGGTCGCCAAAGGCAAGGTCGAAGATACAGCTGGAGCACACGATGGGCACCTGCGTGGGGCCGACGGGCAGACCAATGCCGCGGCTCTCGAGTTCGCGAGCGACGCCGCTTGCAGCCTCGAGGCCAAAGGCCGATCCACCCGAAAGGCAGACGGCGTGGACCTTGTCCACGGTGTTCTCGGGTCGCAGCAGGTCGGTTTCGCGCGAAGCGGGAGCACCGCCGCGAACGTCAACGCCGCCGGTGGCGCCCTCGGGCGCCACGATTACGGTGCAGCCGGTGCCAGCCTCCTCGTCCGTATAGTTGCCAAAGCAAAAGCCATCGACATTGCAAACATCGATGGCTTCGAGCAGTGTGTCCATGTTTTCTCCTATCGGTTTTCCGCCGGGCCTTATGCCCGGTCGGGATCCGTACGGTACGGCAAAATTGTAGGCGCTGGGGGATAACCAGCGCCAGATGCAATTACGAGAGTTTTTGAATCGCGCGTGCGACGCGAGCGATGGGCAAGCCCACCACGTTGTAGAAGTCCCCCGAAATATCGTGCACAAGCATGCGGCCGCCTGTGCCTTGGATACCGTAGGCCCCGGCCTTGTCCATGGGTTCGCCGGAGGTAACATAGCGCTCGATTTGCTCTTCGGTAAGCTCATAGAACGTCACGTCGGTCACATCGACAAACGACAGGCTTTCGGCGGCATGCGGAGCGGCCGTGTCGCCTGCCTTAACGATGCAGACGCCGGTTGCGACCTGGTGCGTGCGGCCCGAAAGTTCGCGGAGCATGGTGCACGCCTCGTCCTCGGTTGCCGGCTTGCCCAGAATCTTGCCATCGAAGGTGACAATAGTATCGGCCGCGACGGTCAGTTCGTTGGGCTCGGCATGCTCGGCGGCAACGGCGGCGGCTTTGGCGCGTGCTAAGCGTTCAACGAGCGTAAGCGGGGCCTCGCCATCAAAAGGCGTTTCGTCGATATCTGCGGGAATCACGCGAATGTCATAGCCCGCCTCGCGCATCAACTCGATGCGGCGCGGTGATTGCGAAGCCAAAATCATAGCTGAATGCCCTCGGCGACCTTCTCGACGGCCTTGTCGCCGGCGAGCGTGCGCAGCAGCTCAAGCGCAAAGGGGAGCGACTGGGCCATGCCGCTGGCGGTGATGATGTTGCCGTCTTGCGTAACCTTCTCGCCGGTATAGGCGCCTTCGGGGAAGCTTTTCTCAAAGCCAGGGAAGCACGTGGCGTGGCGCCCCTCGAGTAGGTCGAGCTCGCCCAGGATAAACGGGGCAGCGCAGATGGCGGCGACGTGCTTGGTCGCGGCGAACTCGCAGACCACGTCGCAGACGCGCTGATCGGCGCGCAGGTTGGTGGCACCGGGTAGGCCGCCGGGCAGCACGACGCAGTCGTACTCGTCAAAGTTGATCTCATCAAAGAGCGCATCGCAGGTCACAGGGATCTGCAGCGAGCTTACGACCTCACGCGTGGGCATGATCGAGACGAGCGTGGCACGCACGCCGCCGCGACGCATGACATCGACCATGGTCAAGCATTCAATAGTTTCAAAGCCATCGGCGGCGAGAACGGCAACGCTGGGCATGAGGGTTCCTTTCATAGGCGGCATACAATTAGCCGTCTTATACCCCGAAGACCTCCGCTTGCCACGCTCGATTTCCCAATGATTTTTCTGAGCAATGATTAAGTGGCTAGTTGCGCCTGAGGTGGACGACGGTCTCGCAGTGGAAGGTTTGTGGGAACAGGTCGACTGGCGTGATCTTTACGGGGGAGAAGGTGCCTTCTTCGACAAAGCGTTTGAGATCGCGCGCCAGGGTGGCTGGGTCGCAGCTCACGTAGGCGACATCGCGAGCACTCGTGCTGGCGATAAGGTCGATCGCCTCGGGGGCGAGGCCTGCGCGCGGCGGGTCGACCACCAAGACGTCGGCATCCTGGTCGGGGAACTCGCGCACCGCGTCTCCGCCAATGACGTCGACGTTATCGAGCTTGTTGATCTCCAGATTACGGCGTAGATCGCGCACGGCGGGGCCGTAGGCCTCGACGGCGGCGACGAAGTCGCAGCGGCGGGCGAGCGGCAGGGTAAAGGTGCCGGCACCGCAGTACAGGTCCACGGCCAGCTCGTCTTCCTGCGGGTCGAGGGCGTCCATAACGAGATCAATCAAAATCTCGGCGCCCTTGGTGTTGACCTGGAAAAAAGACGGGGCAGACAAGCGCATCTGGCCATCGGCGATGTTCTCGGTCCACGAGCCCTCGCCGGCGAGCATCTCGACTTTGGAGACACGGCGGGCCTTCTTCTCGCCCTTGCTCATCACACGCACGATGCTCGTGGGATGAGCGGCGTCCGCCAGCACGCGGGAGACTTGCGAGCGCGGAAAAGAGCCTGTGGGCGTCCAGAGTGCGACCTCGAGCGCCTTGGTGCGGCGCGATGCGCGAATGCCCACGCGTTCGAGCCCTAAGTCATGGCTGCCGCTTAGATAGTTGAGTGCGCCGACGACCGATTTGAGCGCCTTTGGGAAGCGCTTATCGAACAGCGGGCACGTATCGACGGTCACGATTTTGCTGGGGTCGACACCGTGCATGCCAAGGCGCACGCGACCGTTGACGACGGTCGGTTCGAGCTCGATTTTATTGCGGTAGCCCCAGTCGTCCTTGGTGTGGCAGATGGGCTGTACCAACTCATCAACCTGCTCAGGAGCAAACTTGCCGATGCGCTCGAGCGTGGAGCGCAGGTTTTGCTCCTTGGCGGCGAGCTGTGCCGTGCGTGAGAGATTGCCCCACGAGCAGCCGCCGCAGATGCCCACGAAGGGGCAGGGAGGCTGAATGCGATCGGGGCTTGGCTCCAGAATCTCGGTGGTGCGGGCGCGCATGAACGACTTGCCGTCCTGTACGACCTCGGCCTCGACGGTGTCGCCTGCCACGGCGCCCTGCACAAAGACGGCCTTGCCGTTGTCGGCGTGCGCCAGCCCGTCGGCGCCGTAGGTCATCGATTCTATAGTGAGCTTCATATCCCTGCCTGTCATTCGCGTTGTTGTTCGCACCATGGTAGCAGGGAAAAGCGCCCCGCATCCGAGGCTTTCCTCAAATGCGGGGCGCTTCTACAAACTGCTTCTACAAACGACTATTTCGTCTTGCCGGTAATGAGCGTCTTAAGACCAAGGCCGATCAGGCCCAAGCCCATGCGCACGCGGCCGGGGCGATGGCGCTCGATGGCCTTGGTCTTGCCAGCGGGCTTATCGCGACGGACACTCGTCTCGGGTGCGGGCTTGGTGACCTGCGGCTCGGGCCGAGGTGCAGGTGCAGGCTCGGGCTCAATGACGGTCGCCTGGACCTTTTGGACCTTGGGTGCTACCGGCTGCGGCTCGGGCTCGGGGGCGGGTTTCGCCTCAATGACGGGCTCGGGCGCGGCCTCGGCGTTGCGATAGGCGCGCTCCAGCAGAGCTTCCTGCGAGTTGAAGGGTTTCTCACCCTCTGCGCGCTCCACGGGGACCCAGGTGCCGTCACTTGTCAGGCTGCGGGCTTTCACGTTGTCGCGCAGCTGCATACCCATGTACTCGTGCACCAGGGCGCGGCAGGTGGGGTCGAGCACGGGGAAGGCGATCTCCACGCGGTGCTCGGTGTTGCGCGTCATCATGTCGGCCGAGCTCAGATAGATCATGTCCGAGTCCACGCCAAAGGCGTAAACGCGTGCATGCTCCAAAAAGCGTCCGACGATAGAACGGACATGCACGTTTTCGGTCTTGCCAGGAACGCCCGGCTTGAGGCACGAGATGCCGCGGATGATCATGTCCACGCGGACTCCTGCGCACGATGCCTCGGCGATCTTGTCGATGACCTCGCGGTCGGTGAGCGAGTTGAGCTTAAAGAACACGCGGGCGGGCTCGCCAGCGAGGGCGCGCTGAATCTCGCGATCCAGACCGCGCATGATGAGCGGCTTGAGGCCTACGGGCGCCACGCCCAGGAAGCGGTAATCGCCGCGCAGGTTGCCCAGCGACAGGTTGCGGAAGAACAGGTTGGCGTCCTCGCCGATACCGGGGTGGGCGGTCATGAGCATAAAGTCGCTGTAGAGTTTGGCCGTCTTCTCGTTAAAGTTGCCGGTGCCCAGCAGCGTCAGGCGCGTTAGCGCCATGCCCTCGCGATAGGTGAGCTGGCAGATCTTGGAGTGGCACTTAAAGCCCTCGGAGCCGTAGATGACGGTGCAGCCGGCCTCTTCCAGGCGCTCGGCCCACTCGATGTTGTTCTGCTCGTCAAAGCGCGCGCGGAGCTCCATGAGCACCGTGACCTCCTTGCCGTTCTCGGCGGCATCGATCAGCGACTCGCACAGGCGGCTCTGCTTGGCCACGCGGTAGAGCGTGATGCGCAACGAGATGCACTCGGGGTCGTAGGCGGCCTCGTGCACCAGATCCAGGAAGGGGTTCATGGCCTCATAAGGATAAAAGAGCAGCTTGTCGTGCTGCAGCACCTGCTCGCGGATGGAGCGGGTCATATCGATGGTGGGGTTGGGCTGCGGCTTAAACGGCGTAAAGAGCAACTCGTTGCGCAGGTGCTCGGGAATCTTACCCTCAATGCCAAAGACGTAGCCCAGGTCGAGCGGGATATCGCAGGTAAAGACCGAGCGGCGAGAAAGCTCGAGCGCCTTGCGGATGGTCTTGAGCGTCGCCTTCTCGAGCGACCCCGAGACCGCGAGCACTACCGGCTGCAGACGCAGGCGCTTCTTGAGGATGCGCTTCATGTGCTGGCGGTAGTCCTCTTCCTCTTCGACGCCCTCGCCGTCCGGATCGATGTCGGCGTTGCGGGTGACGCGGATGAGCGCGCGGTCGAGTGGCTTGTAGGAGCCAAAGCAGCTGTCCAGGCAGGCGAGGATGACGTCCTCGAGCAAGATGTAGGAGTAGGTGCCGGTGGGCGAGGGGATCTCGACCACGCGGTTCATCGAGGCGGGGATCTCGATAAGGCCCAGCAGGCTCTCCTCGTCGGTGACGCCGTCCAGGCCGCAGGCCAGGTAGAGTGCGCCGTTGCGCAGGTTGGGGAAGGGGTGGCGCGGGTCAATCACCAGCGGTGAGATGACCGGCGACACGTAGGCCTGGAAGTAACGGGTTACAAAGGTGCGCTCCTCGGGCGTAAGCGAATCGATGCGGGCGCGGTGAACGCCCAGGGTGTCGAGCTTGCCCTCGATGCTCTTAAAGATGGACTCCCATCGGATAAGGAGCCCGGGCATTTCGGCCATGACGGCATCGACCTGTTCGGAGGCGGTCATATTGCTCTTGTTGTCGACAGGCTGTTTTTTGAGCTCTGCCAGATCGGACAGGCCACCCACGCGCACCATGAGAAACTCGTCGAGGTTGGACTCGAAAATCGAGACGAACTTTAGACGCTCGAACAGCGGAACGGTCTCGTCGAAGGCTTCGTCAAGCACACGGTTGTCAAAGCGCAGCCAGCTGAGCTCTCGGTTCTGCGTGTACGAGAAGTCGCGCGGCGGTTTGCGCAGCTTTGCGGCGGCTTGCTTTTTTTCGATTTTGCTCGGCATATGCATCTGTCCGTTCAGTCCCCGCAGGGGACGGTTGCCTAACACTATTCACTATTGTCTCAATTTAGTCGACCTATGGCACGGACGTATCGCGTGAACGGTATCTTTACCTACTTCTTACGCTGACAAGCCATAGAGCTGACGCCCGTCGCGTTGTGAAAAACGGTCTATATCCTCACTCAACTGGTGAGTATGTGTGAATAAGAATGATAGGCAGCTGAATATCATCGAATACAGACAGAAACACGAACAAGCGTCATTTATATACATAAAACCGTTGTAGATATGCAATTCCTAATCGAAAGATTGGAGTTGTAATTGCGAATGATTTTTGAGAAAAAAGAGCGTTTACCTTAGAAAAGTTACTTTAGAACGCCGAAGTACATCATGGGGGAATCACATGCGATATACCGTTCATCGCACTTTGTTGACCGTTCGGGGGCGAGGTGGAATTGCGGGTGATTTTTGGATATAACTAGAGCTGTCAGCAAGCAGCGTCCCATATGGAGGGGCGCTGATACATTCGGCCAGTAAGGCCCGAAAGAAAGGTAGGAGGCCATGACGAAAGGTCTGCACGTGCCTTCCGAGA
>CATXJW010000059.1 GCA_958370325.1 uncultured Collinsella sp.
TTAAGCATCTGGTGTATACCGACATCGCGCGCGATGGCATGCAGACGGGCATCGACGTGGCGGTGTATCGCCATGTGGCCGAGGTCGCGGGCTTTCCCGTCGTGGCTTCGGGCGGCATCTCGACGCTCGACGATATCCGCGCACTGGCCGCGGTGGGCGAGGATGCCATCGAGGGTGCCATTACCGGTCGTGCGCTCTACGAGGGCAACTTTACGCTGGCCCAGGCGTTGGCCGCCGCCCGAGGGAAGGAGTAGCCCATGCTTGCCAAACGCGTGATTCCCTGTCTGGATGTTAAGGACGGCCGCGTGGTCAAGGGCGTCAACTTTGTGAGCCTGCGCGATGCTGGCGACCCGGTGGAGCTGGCGCGCGCCTACGACCGCGAGGGTGCAGACGAGGTCGTCTTCCTGGACATTACCGCGACGAGCGACAACCGCGCGACGACCATCGAGATGGCGGCGCACGCGGCCGAGGAGCTCGCTATTCCCTATACCGTGGGCGGCGGTTTCCGCGACTTGGCGGGCATGCGAACCATGGTTGCCGCCGGTGCCGACAAGGTGTCGCTTAACTCTGCCGCCGTGCGCGATCCGTCGTTGATCAGCCAGGCCGCCGCGGCGTTTGGCAGCCAGGCCGTGGTCGTGGCGATTGATGCCAAGCGCGTGGGCCTGCCCGGTCAGCCGGATGCCGATAAGTGGGAGGTCTTCACGGCGGGCGGTCGCAACGCCACGGGTATCGATGCGGTGGCGTGGGCCGAGGAAGCGGCTCGTCGCGGCGCCGGTGAGATCTTGCTCACCAGCATGGATCGCGACGGCACCAAGGCTGGCTTCGACCTGGCACTCACCCGCGCCGTGGCGCGCGCGGTGCCGATCCCGGTGATCGCAAGCGGCGGCGTGGGCACGCTCGAGCATTTTGCCGAGGGCGTGATCGAGGGCGAGGCCGATGCCGTGCTGGCGGCCAGCGTCTTTCACTTTGGAACTTTCAGCATTCGCCAGGTGAAGGAGTATATGGCCAGCCAAGGCATCCCTGTGAGGCTGGACTTCTAGTGCTGCGGCTTGCCCAGGCACCGCATCTTGCCGCTCAAACCGTCGCTCGCGTACCAAAGTACGCGTCGCTCCTCTTTCGCGGCAACCTGCGGCACCTGGACAACCCTCGCCGACCTGTGGGATTTCGTTTGTTACTTGGGAGAAATGATGACTGAGGTAATAAATGCTACCGAGCTTAAATACGACGCCCGCGGGCTGATTCCTTGCGTGGTTCAGCAGCATGACACCGGTGAGGTGCTTATGGTTGCTTGGATGAACGAGGAATCGGTGGGGCTGACGCTCAAGACCGGGACCACGTGGTTTTGGAGTCGCAGCCGTCAGGAGCTCTGGAACAAGGGCGCGACGAGTGGCAACATGCAGGAGGTCAAGGAGCTCTGGGCCGACTGCGATAGCGATACGCTGCTGGTCAAGGTCGACTCGCCGGGTCCGGCCTGCCACACCGGCAACCGTACCTGCTTCTTTAAGCGCGTGGAAGGGGGAGTGCGATGAAAGTCGTGACGCCGTTCGAGGTCGCCGAATGCAACACCGAGCTCCTCCGCGCGGGCGTGCCATGCCGCGTGCACCTGACTGATGCCTGCGGGGCGCAGTCGCTTTGGCTCGAGGCCGAGAAGGAAAGGCTCGATGAGGCCCATGCCGTCATCGTCGAGTTCTTTGAGAAAAAGGGCGCAAAGCCTCGGTTCGATGAGGCCGGTACCTACTTTACGCTGCAGTAACGAGAGGAAATAACCATGGGAGTCAGAACAGCTAACGTGCAGCCGGGAAACATCGGTGAGACGCTGACGGGACTGGCCGAGGTGATTCACAGTCGTCGCGACGCATCGCCGCAGGAGAGCTATACCGCGCGTCTGCTGACCGACGTCGAGGACGAGCTTCTCAAGAAGCTTGCCGAGGAGGCGAGCGAGGTGATCATGGCCTGCAAGGATAACGACCACGATCACATCCGCTACGAGGCCGGCGACCTGATCTACCACCTGCTCGTGACGTTCGAGCGCTACGGCATCACCCTCGACGAACTGGCCGGCGAACTCAACGCCCGCCGCCACTAGTCATTGGGGACGTTCTTAAACGACTAGTTAGGCGAGGGGCGTGGATTCCCATTCGCCGGTGGGGTGGGGGATATCGAAGGCCCGGTAGCCGCAGTCGTAGGCGTGGGCCTGGGCCTCGCGGATGTTCCAGCAGATGTCGCAGGCGCGGTGCGCGTCCGAGCCAAAGGTGATGGGCACCTCGGCATGGGCGAAGCGGCGCAACAGCCCGGTCGCGGGGTAGTAATCGTCGAGCCCCTTGCGCGGTGCGGCGGTCGAGACCTCAACGCGGCGACCCGTATCGTGGGCGCATTCGGCCATCTGCTCCCAAAACGGCGCGGGGTCAAAGTCGGGTGCAAAGCCGTCCTTCGAAAAGCGCATGACCAGGTCGGGATGGGCCATCGCGTCAAAGTTGAGTGAGCTTTCGCAAGCACGGCACCAGTCGTCGACGTAGCACTCCCACACGCCGCGCACGCCTAAGTTTTCCCAAACATGCAAGTTGGTATCGTCGTCGATCCAACCGCAAAGGGAATCGGGTGTATCGGGGCGCGCGACGTCCTCTGTCCCTGCCGTGCCCGCGGCGCCTGCCGCAATATCGCCCGGGTTGCCAATCCAGTGCACGCTGCCCAGACGTACGACGGCGCCCTGGGACCAGTGCTCTACCAAGGGCTCGCAGCCCTCGTACCAATCGCATTCAAAACCGTAGATAAAGGTGAGCTCCGGCGCAATCTGCGCGGCGAGTTTGCGGGCGTCCTCAAAGGCCAAACGATGTGCCGGCAAGTCGCCATCGACGACCTGCACCTCGCAGTTAGCATCCATACTGGCGGGCAGGGTAAGGTGGTCGGTCGAGACCATGACGCGGCAGCCGGCGGCAGCAGCGGCACGGACGTTGTCCTCGAACGAGGCGTGCCCGTCCGAGAACGAGGTATGAGTATGGCAATCGACCAGCGGGCAGGCGGGCATGGCGACTCCTTTGCATTTGGTGAATCCGCTCCATTGTAATGGCGCAGCCTCGGCGCGGCGGGAACGCTGCAAGTCGAAACCGACTGGAAAGGGCAGGCGGCGCGCAAGGGCCGCCGCACGACATCGACCCTGCCTCAAAACGTGTACGTCAGCCTCCAAAACCGACAAAAAATGACATGTTTGGCGGCTGATGTACGCGTTTGGATGGGGGCGAGGACGACGGCGGGCGAAAGTCACGCCTGTGCCACGTCCGATGTGCTAGCGTTTGGATGAACAAAACGAGCCCGTGCGGAAAGGATCCGGACCGTATGCAACGTGGAAGTACATCTCCGCTGTCCCGCGAGACCGATGCGCCCGAAACCATCGTCAAGCTGGAGTGCGACATCGACGATGCGTCGCCCGAGGTACTCGCCTATGCCGCCGACCGCCTGCGCGAGGCAGGCGCCCGCGAGGTGCACTGGCTGCCTCTCTACTGCAAAAAAGGCCGCCCCGGCTGGCAGCTGCAGGTGATCTGCTCGCACGAGGATATCGAGCGCCTACAGACGATTATCTTTGTGGAGACCACGACCAACGCCGTTCGTCGCCAGGTGATGGAACGCGTTTGCCTGCCGCGCCGATTCGAGCAGGTGACAACGCCTTGGGGCGAGGTGTCCGTTAAGGTGGCGACCCTGCCAGACGGCAGCGAGCGCGCGGCTCCCGAGTACGAGGATTGCGCCCGTCTTGCCCGCGAACATGGCGTGCCACTCCAACGCGTGATGCAGGCGGCTCAGAGCGCGGCGCTACGATTCGAGTAACACGGTAGATGGGCTCCACATCCGCCGGACCCCGTATTCAGCCCCCATCAACCCCACACCGAAAGGACTCCCCATGAAATACCTCATCGCCTCCGACATCCACGGCTCGGCATATTGGACCGAGCGCCTCTGCGTCGCCATCGAGTCCGAACAGCCCGACCGCATCGTCCTGCTAGGCGACCTGCTCTACCACGGCCCGCGCAACGACCTGCCGCGCGATTACGCCCCCAAGCGCGTCATTCCGCTGCTCAACGCCCTGTCCGACCGCATCATCGCGGTACGTGGTAACTGCGACGCCGAGGTCGACCAAATGGTCCTCGACTTTCCCGTCATGGCCGACTACGCCACGCTGTTTGACGAGAGCGGCAGCGAGCTGTTCCTGACGCACGGCCACGTCTTTGGCGCCGGCATGCACAACAGCGTCGACCACGCGCCCACACTGCCCGAGGGCTCCGCGCTCGTCTACGGTCACACGCACATCAAGGTTAACGAGGCAAGCGAGGCGCACCCGGGCCTGTGGCTCTTCAACCCCGGCAGCGTGAGCATTCCCAAGGACGGTACGCACAGCTACGGCATCTACGAGGGCGGCGCGTTCCGTCACGTGATCCTGGAGGAGGAATAACCATGGCGCAGCACATGGCTCAGCAAAATGCCGAGGGCTCGCGCGACCTGTCCACGCTGGTCGACGCGTCGGCCGAGCTGCAGCATCTGGTGCAGACCATCTGGCGCCTACGCCAGCCCGACGGCTGTCCGTGGGACCGCGAACAGACACACCGCAGCATTGGCAAGAATATGATCGAGGAGGCCTACGAGGCGCTCGACTGCATCGAGGCGGACGACGCGGTTCACCTGCGCGAGGAGCTCGGCGACGTGCTCATGCAGGTAGTGTTGCATGCGCAGATTGCGGCGGACGCCGGTGAGTTTACGCTGGCCGACGTGGCGCGCGATATCGACGCCAAGCTCATTCGCCGCCACCCGCACGTGTTTGGCGATGCGGATGCCGACAACCCCGACGAGGTGCTCAAGATTTGGGACGAGGTCAAGCTTGCCGAGAAGGCTGCCAAGGACAAGGCTGTGGCGGCGGGCGAGGCTGCGCCCGAAGGCCTGCTCGACGGCGTGCCCACGCACCTGCCGGCGCTGATGCAAGCTCAGAAGGTGTCGCGCAAGGCGGCGGCCGTGGGCTTTGAGTGGGAGACGGTCCAGGATGTGTGGGACGAGGTCGCCGAGGAGCGTGCCGAGTTTGAGGCCGAGGCGCCCGGCTCGCCCGAGCGCGAGATGGAATTTGGCGACCTGCTCTTTGCCCTAGTCAACGTCGCGCGCAAAGAGGGGATTGACGCCGAGAGCGCCCTGCGCGCGAGCACGGCCAAGTTCCGCCGTCGCTGGGCTGCGATGGAGCAGATGGCGGCCGGTGCTCACGTGGATCTTGCCGAGCTTTCGACCCACGGCCTCAACGACCTGTGGGATGCCGCAAAGGCGGAGGAGTAAGGCTGCGGGAACGACGGGCTGACACGCCTCATCGTTCCCGCTAAATTTTTCGAAAATCAAGTGTATCCCTCGGCTAACTTAGGGCATAATGCAAAAAGTGCGACATGGCTAACTTACGGAGGCGCACCGACGGTGCGCGGTCAGCTGGTCGCTTGCATCCACTACGTTTCCAAGTGAGAGGGAGACAACATGAGCGATATTTTGGACGTCTACGGTCGCGAGGTGCTCGACAGCCGCGGCAATCCCACCGTCGAGGTCGAGGTCGTGCTCGAGGACGGCAGCTTTGGCCGCGCAATGGTGCCTTCGGGTGCTTCGACCGGCGCCTTTGAGGCCTGCGAGCTGCGCGATGGCGACAAGGGCCGCTATCTGGGCAAGGGCGTCTCTCAGGCCGTCGAGCACGTCAACAACGAGTGCGCTAACGCCGTCGTGGGCCTCGACGCCTTCGACCAGCGCGCCGTCGATGCCGCGCTGATTGCCGCGGACGGTACCCCCAACAAGACCAAGCTCGGTGCCAACGCCATCCTAGGCGTGTCGCTGGCCGTCGCCCGCGCCGCTGCCGAGTCGGCGGGCCTGTCGCTGTACCAGTACCTGGGCGGCGTCAACGCTCATCTGCTGCCCACGCCCATGATGAACATCCTCAACGGCGGCGTGCATGCCGACAATAACGTCGACTTCCAGGAGTTCATGATCATGCCGGTGGGCGCCCCGAGCTTTGCCGAGGGCCTGCGTTGGTGCGCCGAGGTCTACCACACCCTCAAGGGCGTGCTGCACGAGGCCGGCCTGGGCGGCGGCGTGGGCGACGAGGGCGGCTTTGCGCCCAACCTCAAGACCAATGCCGAGCCGTTCGAGTACATCACCAAGGCCGTGGAGAAGGCCGGCTTTAAGCCCGGCGTCGACTTCATGTACGCCATGGACCCGGCCTCGACCGAGTTCTACAACGCCGAGACCGGCATGTACGAGCTCAAGGGCGAGGGCGTGGAGTACACGAGCGCCCAGATGGTTGATTACTGGGAGAAGCTCGTCGACACCTATCCCATCATCTCCATCGAGGACGGCATGGCCGAGGAGGACTGGGACGGCTGGGTTGAGCTCACCCGTCGCATTGGCAACAAGGTGCAGCTGGTGGGCGACGACCTGTTCGTCACCAACACCGAGCGCCTTAAGAAGGGCATCGAGCTGGGTGCCGCCAACGCGATCCTGGTCAAGGTCAACCAGATCGGCACGCTCACCGAGTCGCTCGAGGCCATCGAGACCGCCAAGGAGGCCGGCTATGCTTGCATCGTGAGCCACCGCTCCGGCGAGACTGAGGACTCCACGATCGCCGACCTGGTCGTGGGCGTCAACGCCGGCCAGATCAAGTCGGGCGCCCCGTGCCGCAGCGACCGTATCGCCAAGTACAACCAGCTCATCCGTATCGAGGACGAGCTCGAGGGCAGCGCGCGCTACGCCGGCAAGGCCGCGTTCTACAACATTCGCTAAACGGGCGAATTTGGCGAGGGGGAGGCTGACTCGGTTCCGCCCCGCCTTGACTGGATGTTGCAAAGCGCCATGGGCGCTGGGCCATATGGCTCAGCGCCTTTTTTATGTCGAGCAAAGGCTGGCGAAGGCGGTGCGGGTGCTCGTGCTATAACTAAAGGACTTAGCGCAAACAAACCTCAACCGCACAAGGCGCACATGGATCAGATTTACGACAACAGGTATTATTCCGCCGGTTCGCGCGAGCCGTCGCCTCGCCGTGCGCGCACGGTGCAGCTCGGTGGGTCCGCCTACGCCGGCGTCGATCGCTCCACGCAGCGCCCGACAGGTACCTCGCGCCCCAATGCTCAAGTGAATACTTCGACAGATGGACCGGTGCGCCCGGCACGTTCGTCGCATGCGTCGCGTCCCTCGACTCAGGCACACGACAAATCGAGCAGGCCCTCGAACCGTTTTTCGGGCTCGGACTTTATGCGCTACGCCAACGACAACGCGGTGGTCAAGGCGATCTATGACTTTACGCATGGCTCTCTGCGTCCGCTGTTTATCGGTATCGTGGTGGCGCTGGTGCTCGTGAGCCTGTATTTTCCCGTGCGCGATCTGTACGTGGCAAAGCGTTCGAGCGATATCTTGGCCAAGCAGGTCGAGATTCGCCAGCAATACAATGATGAGCTGCAAAAAAGCGTCGACAAGCTGCTCTCGGAGGAGGGTATCAAGGACGCGGCGTCCGAGGACCTGGGCCTGGTGATGCCCGGCGAGAAGAAGATTGACGTGCTGGGCTTGGACGACGATTCGGACTCGTCGTCGAGCAAAAAGTCCTCAAACGCCAAGAAGGCCAGCGAAGTGGCCAAGGAAATCGGAGAAGTCGGCAAGGACGCGCCGTGGTATATCCAGGCGCTCGACATACTGTTTGGGTTTAACGGCGTCGAGGGCCAGACGGTCGTGTCCAACGGCAAATAGCGCCCGGAGGGGAGCCTGCAATGACGCATTGCGACAAACGATATAAGGTGGCGGCGATTGACCTGGGAACGGTGTCGTCGCGACTGGTGCTGGCGCAGGTCGAGGGCGGGGCGATCGTGGAATCGTCCAAGCATACCGAGATTACCGACCTGGGCGAGGGCGTGGACGCGACGGGGCGCTTCTGCGAGGCGGCGGTCGAGCGCGTACTCGCTGCGTGCCGTACGTTTGTGGACGAGGCGCGCGCCTTTGGGGCCGTGTGCGTCTGCACCACGTGCACGAGTGCCGCGCGCGATGCGTCCAATGCCGCGTTGCTGCTGGACGGCCTGCGCGAGTTGGGGCTCGAACCACAGGTGATTCCGGGCGAGGTCGAGGCGCGCCTGACGTTTTTTGGCGTGGCGCACGACTTTGCCGGCGAGCGCATCATCGTCGCGGATTCGGGCGGCGGGTCCACGGAACTCGCGACGGGCGTATACGCTCCGGAGCGCGGCGTCTTTGCGCTGGAGGGAACGCGCTCGCTGGACATCGGTTGCCGTCGCGTGACGGAGCGATTTTTCTCGGCGCTGCCACCCGCAGGCGGCGAGCTTGCTGCCGCTGCCAACTGGGCGGGCGAGCAGTTCGCTGCCTATTTTGAGGGCCTGCCCAGTGACTTTGAGCGCGCCGAGCGCCTCGTTGCGGTGGGCGGTACCGTCACCACGCTCGTGGCGCTGGTCCACGAACTGGAGCCGTACGATTCGAGCTTTGTTCACCTGCGCGAGCTTTCGATGGAACAGGTTTCAGCCGCTATCGAGCGCATGTCCGCGCTGGACGTTACGGGTATTGCCGCGTTGCCGGGCGTGCAGCCCAAGCGCGCGGGCGTGATCTTGGCAGGCGCCGTGGTGATTCGCGAGCTTATGCGAGCCGGCGGCTACGACACGCTCACCGTAAGCGAGAACAGCCTGCTCGCCGGTATGGCTGCCACCATCAACGAGACTCTCGACGGCGCGACCCCCACCATCGGCTGGACCCCGAGCCTCAGCGCCTTCCAATAAGTTGCGGTGAAATACGGACTAAATCGCCCTTTCGGGCCCCAAACAGTCCCTATTCCACCGCAACTCACCATCTGTATCGGCATCCAAAAGAAACAAGCCCGCATCCCTGGGGGACACGGGCTCGTAGACAATACATGGTAGGGGCGGTGGGACGTCTGCGTATTTGCTGCGCAAATCCGCACCGGCTTCGGCTGCCTGCCGGCGTCCTCGCCGGCTCGCTACGGACGCTGTGCGTCCGCTTGACGCTCGCCCCCTCGCGGGTTCGAGCCCCACCGGCGTCCAAAAGAAATAAGCCCGCATCCCCAGGGGGCACGGGCCCGTAAAAGCCAAATGGTAGGGGCGGTGGGACTCGAACCCACAATCCTTGCGGCGAGAGATTTTAAGTCTCCTGCGTATGCCAATTCCGCCACGCCCCCGTGAGACTAGAAGTCTAGCACAAGCCGCCCGTTACGCGTTGACGGCCATCGAGTGTTGGCCCGACTTCTCCAGGAACTCCTGGAACTTGGCTTCGTCGCCCTTGTTCTGGTACTGCAGGGCCAGCAGGTATTCCAGGCGGCAGCTCTTGACCTTGTCGCCACCGACTTCCTTGAGCATGCGCTCCAGCTCGGGAATATCGTTGTGGCGCTTGAGGATCATCGTGTCATACATCAGCTGGCATTCGTGTGCGACTGCCTCGGCCTGGCCGCCCTCAAAGCCTTTGATCTCGCGCAGCAATTCCTTGGACTTTTTGCGGTCCTCCTGGCCAACGTAGTAGTTAAAGGCCTTGATCACCAGGTCGACGCGCTGCATCTTGGGCAGGTTGAGTCCCAGCAGCAGGTCGAACA
>CATXJW010000060.1 GCA_958370325.1 uncultured Collinsella sp.
TTAACCCCCGCCCCCGGCCCCGGAGACCCTCCCGGATGGCCCCAAAAATTTTTTCAAAAAAGTTGTTGCGCGCCGGACAGACTTCTGTGTATACTAATCCCCGCAGCGCACGCGAGCGGAAACAAACGCGAACGACTGCCTGGGGAGTTAGCTCAGTTTGGTTAGAGCGCCGGCCTGTCACGTCGGAGGTCGCGGGTTCGAGCCCCGTACTTCCCGCCAACGCAATTAAAGCCACGTCTTCGGACGTGGCTTTTTGCGTTTGATAGGACCTCGATCCCATCGGCTCCTTTCGCCCAGAAGCAAATCCTTCCAATTCCCGGACAAGTTCCGTTTGAGACATGTGTTCAAACAAGGCGTTTGTTGCGCAACACCAGTTCAACGAAGCAGGGGGTTAGGTTATACTGAATTGCACTGTGGGCCGTTTTTGATGCAAGAGGCTTCAAACACGGCATTCAGTGGGCACCCGTTTTGCTATTTGGGCGTCCATACGGTCATTGACGTCTCGACGTAAGCTCGGCCCCGGAGCTCGTTCGAGCTGCTCCTATTCCTTGAAAGGGGAAAAATGGACATATCGAGGAAGACTGATTACGCCCTTCGCATGCTCGCGATGCTTGCCGAGGACCCGGAGCGTCTGCTTTCTGTTCGCACTGCCGCCGAAGAGGTCAATGTCCCGTATTCGTTTGCCCGCTCGATTCAGCACGGTTTGGTCCAGGCCGGTATTGTGGAGAGCCTGCGTGGCGTCCATGGCGGCATGCGTCTTAGGGTCAGCCCCGACGATGTCACCATCCGACAGGTCGTCGAGGCCGTTCAGGGCCCCATGGTCATGAACGATTGCACTGCGCCCGATGGCGACTGTGCGCGCATGGGTACGTGCTGCTATCATTCCCTGTGGGCCGGAGCTCAGGCGCTGATGCGCGACTACCTCGATTCCGTTTCGCTGGGCGATATCGTCGCTCGCCGCCAGTTCCCGGCCGTCGATTCCAAGTTCGCCGACCGCGATGCGTTTCCCGAGTACGCCACCTGTGCGTGCGCTTGCCGGGAAGAATAGCGCCGCACAAGGAGTGTAGCCATGATTCAGGACCCCTTTCGTTCGATGATTCGATCGGAAGGGGTCCTGCGTTATCGCGACCTTCCGTGGCGCCGCACGCGCGACCCGTATATTATTTGGCTTTCCGAGGTTATGCTGCAGCAAACGCAGGTGCCGCGTGTGGAGACGCGCATGCCGGCGTGGCTCGATCGCTTTCCGACCGTACAGGCGCTTGCCCAGGCCGCGCCTTCCGATGTTTTGGACGCTTGGCAGGGCATGGGCTACAACCGTCGTGCTCTGGCTCTTCACAGGGCCGCACAGTGCGTTGTTGAGGACTGGGATGGGGAGTTTCCGCGCGAGACGCGCGATCTGGTCGCGCTGCCCGGCATTGGTCCGGCGACGGCGCAGGGAATCCGCTCGTTTGCGTTCGATCTTCCGGGCGTGTATCTGGAGACCAACGTGCGCACGGTCTTTCTGCATCATTTCTTTCCCGACGTGCCGGCTGTTCCCGATCGCGAACTGGTGCCGCTGATTCAGGCCGCCTGTCCGGCGGCTCCCGGCGCGACGGCGGATGAGATCGCTCCCTTTGCCGTGCCGCTCGATGATGCCGACACACCGCGCGCATGGTATTACGCGCTGCTGGATTATGGCGCGTATCTTAAGAAGACGCTGCCCAATCCGTCCAGGCGCTCGGCGAGCTATAGCCGTCAGTCCAAGTTTGAGGGCTCGCGCCGTCAAAAGCGCGCCCATATTGTGCGCATGCTGCTGGCTGCGCGCGATGGGCGGCCGGCGGGCATCACGCTCGCCGAGGCCGTGGCGGGTGTCAACGAAATGGAGGCGGCGGCAGGCCGCGAGCCGGTCGACCGCGATCTTGTCGCAGGCATTTTGGCCGACTTGGAGCGTGAGGGCTTTTGCCGCGTGGAGGGCGACCGCTGGCTAAGCGTGTAGCCTACCCGAATCTGAAGAACAGGATTGTAAGGTTTAAATTTTCGTCATGGGGGCATCCTAAAGGCAAGGCCGCTCAAAGCCTATGGGCGGCATGTGTTGAAGGGAAGTACACCTATGGATTTTGAGAACTCTCAAACCAAGAAGAACCTCGAGACCGCTTTTGCCGGTGAGTCCCAGGCGCACACCAAGTATCGCTACTACGCATCTAAGGCCAAGAAGGATGGCTACGTGCAGATCTCGAATATCTTTGCCGAGACCGCAGGCAACGAGTCCGAGCACGCCAAGCTGTGGTTTAAGTATCTGCACGACGGCGCCGTTCCCGACACCCTGGATAACTTGCGTGATGCCGCTGCGGGCGAGAACTACGAGTGGACCACGATGTACGACGAGTTTGCCAAGACCGCCGAGGAAGAGGGCTTTGCCGAGATCGCCGCGAAGTTCCGCGGTGTTGCTGCCGTCGAGAAGGCTCACGAGGAGCGCTACAACAAGCTCGTCGAGCGCATTGAGTCGGGCGAGGTGTTCGAGCGCGAGGGCGTAAAGGTGTGGAAGTGCCTGAACTGCGGGCACCTGCATGTTGGTGCCGAGGCGCCCGAGGTGTGCCCGGTTTGCAACCATCCGAAGGCGTACTTTGAGGAGCAGGTGGTGAACTACTAGCGCTTGGCGCTGGCTGCTGCGGAGCGCAGGGCGGGGAAATACCTTTCCCTCTCGCTCACGGCTCCGCAGGGTCGCGCGAGGCAAAGGTATTTCCCCGCCCTGCGCTCCGGCTTCGGGTCGTCGCGTGCTCACTACAGAAAAGCTGATTAGAAGTTTGTGTGCCGCCCCTTTAGGGGCGGCACGTTTTGTATGGGGGCTGGTTGGGACGGCACCGTTCATGGGTGGGGTACACTGGGTAGCGACTTTTAGTTTATCTACTACCTGATGGGGTGTTTTTGTATGGGTAAGAAGTCTCGGGCTCGGGTGGCTGCGGCGGGGACTCGCAAGGATCCTGGTCGTCGTGTTCCTGAGGGCAAAAAGGCCGATCGTGCCGAGAAGGACAAGAAGGTTGGCGCGCATGCTCATCCTGAGTGGGCGCCTCACCTCAATACGGCTAGCGAGGATCTGACTGCTAAGTTGTTTACTCTGGTCGAGGTTATCTTGGGCGTGGTGCCCGTGGTGGTCATTGGTCTGCTCCTGGCCTCTAAGGATGCCACGAGCGTGGATAAGCTCACCGATGTCTTTTCTCAGGACCCCTCGATGGTGGTTACGTTTATCTCTGCGTGCCTGCAGCCGTTTGTGGCGTACATGCTGTACATGATTTATCGAAAATACTGCGAGGGCGATGCGGGCTTTGCCGCCGGAAACCTGATTGGCCTCTTGTGCTCCGAGATTTTGCTGCTCAATATCCCGGGCGTTATCGGTGTGGGCATCTTGCTGTGGCGTGTTTGGCGCAACGTCGCCCCGCACTTTGAGAGCTGGCTATTTGAGCGCCGCGCAATGGGCGTGCTGGTCGACATCGCGGGCTCGCTCGTAATCCTGGTCCTGGCGTTTATGTGCGCCACCGCCGCCCGCGGTCTCGCGGGCATGTAGCCTGATTTCACCGACTGCGAAGCGCGGGCCGGGAGGGCCGGATTACCTTCCCTCCCCGCTCACGGCTCCGCAGGGTCGCGTTGAGGGAAGGTAATCCGGCCCTCCCGGCCCGCCTTGGGTCGTCGCTTGCCCGCTGTAGAAAAGCTGATAATTAAGTTTGCGTGCCGCCCCTTTTGGGGCGGCACGTTTGTTTATGTGGGGTCCCTGTCTTCACAATTTCCGTCAAGCTTTTGGTTAGATTTTGGTCAGTTGGCGTAAGGGCGGAGGGCCAAAAGATTGCTGGCGAAAAAAGCTCAAAGAAAGTGCTGGTAGGGGAGTTGTTGAGGTTTTCGACAGCTTTTGTCAGCAAGAAACTTTGCGGCTATTGCTACGGATTGCGTTGCCGTGGCCTTGGCGGTGCGGGATGCTGGGCGCAAGCGTCGAATGCTCCGATTGAGGAGGCCAGCATGGACCTGTTTCTTGAGACCCCGCAGCAGCAAGCCGAGCGCATGTTGCGCCAACAGCAGCGGCTCATGGAGATGCAAATGCAAGGGGTAGTCGCCCAGCCCCCTGCGCAAAATGCCACGCCCGCGGTTTCGCTTGCGGGCGGATCGGCGCCAGAGAACTATTCCGTACAACAAGATTCGTATGCACAGGAGCTTGCGTTTGACAAGCGCCGCACGCGTCACCGTCGCGTGGGCCAGCGCCTGCGCACGTTAGCGATGATTGTGCTCATTCCGTTAGGACTTGCGGCGATTTTCTTGGTCTCGTATGCGCTCACCTGCATCCTCAACGGTGCTTCGCCCAGCGAAGTGCTCCAACATCTGTCAGCCCTCGGCCAGCGCCTAGGCGATGTCATAACAACCATCCGCGCCGGCTGGGAGAGTTAGCATTCGCCACCATTGGGCTTCTTGGATGCTAGGATTATCGCCTCGAGTGGAATCCTTGCATCTTGCGGGTCAAATCGTGTGACTGAATAGTATTATTGAAGATGAATAATAATAGGAGATACAGGCAATACAAAAAGGAGGTGCTCGGTTGAATCTGACTTTTGAGGGATTTTTGAAAGGCTATTGCCGAGAGCTGTCCGGACAGCAGTCGCTGAGTTTTAGGAAGCTTGTAAAGCAGGCAACAACGGTTGGGCCGCGCGTGGCGGAGCCTCTGTTTTTGCTCGCTTTAGCGCAAGGAAAAGCCGAATACGTTCTGGGTTTATCTGAGGGCTCGTGGATGGAAGAGGATTACCGAGGCGTTTTGTCCTTGTACGATCAAGCGGGTAGCATGGCGTCTCTATGCGCCAAAAGTGAGCTCCCTAACCGTTATGCCAACGTCTGGCGCGCGTATAGAGCGGTGAAGGAAAAGCCAGTGGCGGACAGAAGGATCAACGCCCTGATGCGAAAAAGAACATTGGGAGCGCTAGGGAAATCGGGCGTAACGCGCTACGGTCTCTGCCGCGATTTGAATCTGAATAAGGGAAACGTGTACGCATACTTAGCCGGTGATGACTCGAAGGTGAGCAGGAAGACAGCGCGCCGCATTATGGAATATGCGGAGGAGAGAAGCGCCCAAGAAGGGGCCGGACGTCCGGTGCGTGTGGCGGGGTAAGATTGATCGCGGTTTTGATTGATAATCGATTGGGTTTGTTGGGCGGAGTCTATGTCTGCTATTGATATTGCGCTTGTTGTGATCGCCTTAGTGGCGGTGGGAGTTGCTGTGGTTTGCGCCCTGCAGCTTAAAGGCCTTCGTGCCGAGTTGCGAGAGCGTGGCGGCAACGAAGCGGAGACGCTCGCGGCGCTCGAGCAGGCCAACAGCGCGCTCGATGCCCTCAACGTCGCGCTGGCAGAAACCCGCCGCACGGCAAACGCCATCGCGCAGCAGCAGACGACCGATGCGGCCGTGGAGCAGCAACGCTACCTGACCATCGCGCGAGAGTTCTCGCAGGCCGGCGACCGTATGGACGACCTGCGCCGCGAGACGGCCCAACAGCTTGGCGCCAACCGCGAGGGCATCGAGCAGCGCCTGGACAAGGTGCGCGAGACGGTCGATGCCCAGCTGGGCGCCATCCGCAAGGACAACAACGTGCAGCTCGATCAGATGCGCGCGACGGTGGACGAGAAGCTCTCCCGCACGCTCAACGATCGCCTGTCGGCATCGTTTAAGCAGGTGAGCGACCAGCTCGAGGCCGTGTACAAGGGCCTGGGCGACATGCAGTCTATCGCCACCGGCGTGGGCGACCTTAAGCGCGTGCTGGGCAACGTCAAGGCGCGTGGCATTTTGGGCGAGGTGCAGCTGGGTGCAATCCTGGCGGACATCCTCACACCCGACCAGTATCTGGAAAACGTCGCCACCAAGCCCGGCGCCTCGGAGCGTGTTGAGTTTGCCGTCAAGCTGCCGGTAGACGAGGGCGACCCCGTGCTGCTGCCGATCGACTCCAAATTCCCGGGCGACGCGTACGAGCATCTGCTCGACGCGCAAGAGTCGGGTGACGCTGAGGCCGTCGCCGCAGCACGCAAGACGCTCGATATGATGGTCAAACGCGAGGCCAAGGACATCTGCGAAAAGTACCTGAGCGTGCCCGTGACCACCAACTTCGGCATTCTGTTTGTGCCGTTTGAGGGGCTGTACGCCGAGGTCGTCAGCCGCCCCGGGCTTATCGAGACCCTGGGCCGCGACTATCACGTCAACGTTGCCGGCCCCAGCACCATGGCCGCCATCCTCAACAGCCTGCAGATGAGCTACCAGACGTTTAAGCTGCAAAAGCGCACCGACGACGTGCTGCGCGTGCTCTCCGCCGTCAAGGCCGAGCTGCCGCGCTATCAGGCGGCGCTGCGCCGTGCCCAGCAGCAGATCGAGACCGCGGGCAAAACGGTCGAGGGCATCATCACCACGCGCACTAACGTTATGGAACGCAAGCTCAAGGACATCGACGCGCTGGAGGATACCGAACAGGCCGACGCGATCTTGGGGCTCACGTCCGCAGGCCTGCCCGCAGACCAAGAGGACGAGGACTAGCCGAAATGGACGGCGGGGCACCAGCGCGGACGCGGGCGCCCCGCCGCTTTTCGCGTCGCGCTTGACTGAAGCGCGCTTCAATGTGCAACAATGGCCTCTCGCCCTATCAGACGCGAAAGGAAGCCCATGTCTCAGAGAAGCACCAGTCCGCTCAAGCGCTCTACCGTGCGCCGCACGCTGCGGCGTTTTTGGGACGTCACGCGCACGCAGCCGCTGATTGTCTTTCTCTCGGTGTTCTCGTCGGCGGGCTATATCTTTTTGCTTACGTTTGCCAACACCTACGTGATGGCGCTTATCGTCGACCGCGTCCAGGTCGGCTCCGTGGCAGGCGACCAGGTGTTTGAGGTCTTTGGTCCTTACATTCTGGCGCTCGTGCTCGTTAATCTGGTAGGCCAGATCCTCTCCAAACTGCAAGACTACACCGTCTACAAGCTCGAGATTGCGGGCAACTATCACCTGGCGCGCTTGTGCTTCGACACGCTCTCCAACCAGTCCATGACGTTCCACACCAGTCGCTTTGGCGGATCGCTCGTGAGCCAGACGAGCCGTTTCATGAGTGGCTACACGGGTCTGGTGGACGTGACGGTGTATTCGCTCATCCCCACTATCACTTCGGTGGTCTGCACGGTGGCGGCGCTCGCCCCGGTGGTGCCCACATTTACCGTGATCCTGGTGGGCATTATGGTCGTCTACATCGCGTTTGTCTGGCTTATGTACAAGCGCATCATGCCGCTTTCGGCCGCGACGTCCGCCGCGCAGAACAAGCTGTCGGGCGTGCTTTCCGATGCGGTCACGAACATCCTGGCCGTCAAGACCTGCGGGCGCGAGGACTTTGAGCGCGACCTGTTCGATACCGCCGACCGTGCCGCGCGTGACGCCGAAACGGTATCGATGCACGCCATGATGCAACGCAACTTTACGACCTCGGGCCTTATCGTCATCACCATGGCTGTGGTGAGCGTGTTTGTGGCGGGCGGCAACGCGTGGTTTGGCATTTCGGCCGGCGCGCTCGTCATGATCTTTACCTATACGTACAACCTCACCATGCGCCTGAATTACGTGAGCTCCATGATGCAGCGCATCAACCGCGCGCTGGGCGATGCGGCCGAGATGACGCGCGTGCTGGACGAGCCGCGTCTGGTGGCAGACGACGAGAATGCCCCCGAGCTCAAGGTGCGCGAGGGCGCGATTGATTTTGAGCACCTGAGCTTTGCATACCGTGACGCCGCGGCGGGCGAGAGCGTGTTTCACGACCTGACGCTCCATGTGGCGGCGGGCCAGCGCGTGGGCCTGGTGGGTAAATCGGGCTCGGGCAAGACGACGCTCACCAAGCTGTTGCTGCGCCTGGACGACGTGCAGGGCGGCCGCGTGCTCGTGGACGGCCAGGACGTCTCGCGCTGCACGCAGCAGAGCCTACGCCGCCAGGTTGCCTACGTGCCGCAGGAGGCGCTGCTGTTCCACCGCTCCATTCGCGAGAATATCGCCTACGGCCGCCCCGACGCCACCGACGAGCAGATTCGCGAGGCTGCGCGCCTGGCCAACGCGACTGAGTTTATCGACCGCTTGCCCCATGGCTTTGACACCATGGTGGGCGAGCGCGGCGTTAAGCTTTCGGGCGGTCAGCGCCAGCGCGTGGCCATCGCCCGTGCTATCCTCACCGACGCGCCGATTCTGGTGCTCGACGAGGCGACCTCTGCCCTGGACAGTGAGTCCGAGGCGCTGGTGCAGGAGGCGCTCGAGAACCTGATGCGCGGGCGCACCTCCATTGTGGTGGCGCATCGCCTGTCCACCGTGGCGGCGCTCGATCGCATCGTGGTGCTGGCGGACGGCGAGATTGTCGAGGACGGCACGCATGCGCAGCTTGTCGAGGCGGGCGGCGAATACGCAAGCCTGTGGAGCCGCCAGACCGGCGCTTTTTTGGAAGCGTAAAGACCCCATACGTGGGACAATCGTGCCCATAGGTTTGTTATGCCGTTGAGCCGAGGAGTCGTTATGCCACGCGAGACCAATGCCACCAAACGCGAACGCGCCATCGAGGTGTGCGAGCGCCTCAACCGTCGCTATGGCCCGGTCGAGTGCTTCTTGGACCACGAGAATCCTTTTAGGCTGCTCATCGCGGTACTGCTCTCGGCTCAGACGACCGACGCGCAGGTCAACAAGGTGACGCCCCAACTGTTTACCCAGTGGCCCACGCCCGAGGCCATGGCGGGGGCGAGCGTGGCCGATGTGGCCGATACCATCAAGTCACTCGGCTTTTATAAGAGTAAGGCCAAACATGCCGTGGAGGCCGCGCAGATGATCGTCGCCGATTACGGTGGCGAGGTGCCGGCCGACATGAAGGAGCTCGTCAAGCTGCCGGGCGTGGGGCGCAAGACGGCGAACATCGTGCTCAACGTTGGGTTTGGCATCGTGGAGGGCATCGCGGTCGATACGCACGTCAACCGCATCGCGCACCGCCTGATGCTGAGCCCCAAGACGCACGCCAAGGAGCCGCTCAAGACCGAGCAGGATCTGCTCAAGATTTTGCCGCACGAGTATTGGGAGTCGGTCAACCACCAGTGGATCACCTTTGG
>CATXJW010000061.1 GCA_958370325.1 uncultured Collinsella sp.
AAGAAAAAAGACCGGGTCCGCTTGATTGCGGACCCGGTCTTTCCGAGTCAAATAGATGGGAGATTCAACCCGTCCGACCGACTAGGCCTTGGCGGCCTCGGCGTCGGCAGGAGCCTCGGCGGCAGCGGCGCAACCGTACTCGGCCTTGCCCATCTCGGACCACTCGGGCTCCTCGTCAGGCATGGAGCCGGCCTCCTTGCCGAAGAACTCCTTGAGGCAGTTGACGGCGACGATGAGGCCCAGGACCATCAGCAGGACGGCGAAAACGAGCTGCAGGCCCTTGGTGGCGGCGACGGAGACGGCGGCCGTGGTGGCGGTGGCCGGGATGGTGCCGAAGAAGCCGTAAGCCTGGACAGCGATCATGCAGCCCATGGCGCTCTGGACCAGCGAGGTGAAGGTGCAGCAGAGCAGGAAGGCGACGGGCACGTAGAGCATCCAGCCCTTGCGGCCGGTGCACTTGCAGAACACGGCGAGGGTGATCATGGTCATACCGCCGAGCAGCTGGTTGGAAGCACCAAAGAGCGGCCAGATGTTGGCATAGCCACCAAAAGCAAGGGCGAGACCGGGAAGCAGGGTGACGACCGTGGCGAACCAGGGGTTGCCAAGAACCTTCATGTAGCCGGCCTTGGACTCGATGGCCAGGGCGTCGTTGGTCTGGGCAAAGAACTCGGAGAACGAGGTGCGGGCGATGCGGGCGACGGCATCGAGCGAGGTCAGGGCCAGAGCGGAGACGTTCATGGTCATAAAGACGGTAGCGAGCGTGCCGTCAACACCGAAGGCCTGCATACCGCGGGAGATGCCAGCGGCGAAGATCTGGAACGGGGTGGAAGCGACGCCGGCGTTGAGGGCGCCGGTACCGGCGGTGTTCATGTCGGAGAACATGATGCCGGCGACGATGATGGCAAGGATGCCGACGAAGGACTCGACGATCATGGCGCCATAACCGACCTTGACGGCGTCCTGCTCCTTCTCGACCTGCTTGGAGGAGGTGCCAGAAGAAACGAGGCTGTGGAAACCGGAGAGAGCACCGCAAGCGACGGAGACAAACAGGACCGGGAACATCATGCCGGAGGCAGTGGAGAAGCCGGTGAAGACCGGAGCGGTGATGGTGGCCTGACCGTTGACGCCCAGGACGACGATGCCGAGGACAGCGCAAACGATCATGACGATCATCATGATGGAAGTGAGGTAGTCACGCGGGGTCTTGAGCATCTGGATGGGCATAGCGCCAGCGAAGACCAGGTAGACCATGACGACGGCGAACCACTGGAACTTATCCAGGTAGACTGGGAATTGCATACCGACGGCGAACATGAGAACCATGAGGACCACGCCGGTGACGAACTCGGCGGCACCGGTGAGGTTGAACTTCTTCTGGGCCCAACCAAAGGCGATAGCGACGAAGGTGAACAGGATGGAGATGGTGCCAGCGCAGCCAGCGGCATAGGACTTGGTGAAGTCGATAGCGCCGGTAGCAGCACCAGAAGCGTCAACGGCCGGGGTGAACATGAACGTCTTGCAGACCATGTCGGTGAAAGCGGCGATGACGATGATGCAGAACAGCCAGCAGAACAGCAGGAACAGGCGACGGCCGGTCTTGCCGATGTACTTCTCGATGAGCTGAGCGAGCGACTTGCCGTTGTTCTTCATCGAAGCGTACAGAGCACCAAAGTCGTGGACGGCGCCAAAGAAGATGCCGCCGACGAGGACCCAGAGCACGACGGGCAGCCAGCCAAAGGCCATGGCGACGATCGTACCCGTGACAGGGCCAGCACCGCAGATCGAGCTGAACTGGTGCGAGAACGCGGTAAAGGCGGAGACGGGCGAGAAGCTGTTGCCGTCCTTCATGCGCTTGGCCGGCGTGAGGGCCTCTTTGTCAACGCCCCACTTGTTGGCCAGCCAGCGGCCGTAGCCCAGATAGCCGCAGGCGAGCACCGCCGCGGCCACAACCATGAGCAAAACTCCGTTCATTGCATTTCCTCCTCTAAAAAGAACTTCCTAGACATAAAAAATGAGGGCCGTCGGTTGCGCTCGACGGCCCTCATCTTCATCAGCCGCCCGTTATCGTACGGGCTAGCTGTATGTGCTAACCCGCATCAGATAATTACTACGCTGATAATGTTTAGCTGATGCGTGAACATGTCTAAGAAATCCTCTTCAATCATGATGCGAACGATCCGTGCGTGTTCACATCCCCCAGTGGATGAAAAGCAGTATGAAACTTTAGTTACCTAAAGTCAACGCAAATAAGTAATGAATTTCAACTTTTTTGAATTTCTCGTTATAAAACGCCACTGACCTCGGACTTTATCGAACGACAGTTTTTGCTTGAGAGATGCTCCTCGGGGGCGGGGCGGGCGCCTGCCGCCATATATGAACTTTCCTGCTCGGACAGTCCTGCTCACGACGGAGGCCACATTAAGTGGCCTCCTGTTCGTGCGGAACTCGCGATAAAGTTCATATATGGCGGCAGGCGCCCGCCCCGCCCCCGAGGAACTCCCATCCCAAATGTGCGGAGCAAAGCTCCGCACACCATCTTTTTCTTTCAGCTAAAGCACGCCGGAAATTCGACGCAGCTGGCTAACCTTGCCGGACGTTGTCGACGCCGATCCAGCCCAGAAGCTATATCGATACAGAAAGGTCCCCGACCGGAGGGGCCGGATATAAGGTTTATCGCGAGTTCCGCACGCAAAGAAGGCCACTTAATGTGGCCTTCGTCTTGCGCAGGACTGTAGAGCAGGAAACCTTATATCCGGCCCCTCCGGTCGGGGACCGCACCCGTACGACTACAGCGTCATGTTTGGATCGGCGTCGACGTCGAACGGCGAGATTTCACCTCGGTCGAATTTACGGCGGGCGACCTCCGCGATCATGGCTGCGTTATCGGTACAGGCAGACAAGGGCGGCACCGTTACGCGGATCCCCTGACGCCCAAGCTTCTTGATCATCATCTCGCGCAGATGCGGGTTGGCCGAGACGCCGCCACCGATGCAGTATTCCTTGCATCCGGTAGCGTGCAGTGCGTTTTTGGCCTTCTTGTACTGCACGTCAAAGACAGCTGCCTCAAACGAAGCCGCCAGATCGGGCAGGTGAATCGTGCGCCCGGCCTTGGTCTCCTGCTCGATGTAGAGCGTCACGGCCGTTTTAAGACCCGAAAGCGAGAAGCGATAGTCCCCCCTGCTGTTAAGCGCGCGAGGAAAATCGATCGCGCGGGGATTGCCCGTCTCGGCCAGCTTGGAGATGATGGGGCCACCGGGATAGCCCAGACCCAACGCCTTGGCTACCTTGTCGAAGGCCTCGCCCACAGCATCGTCGAGTGTCTCACCAAGTACCTCGTAGTCGCCCCATGCCTTCACGTGCACGAGCATGGTATGACCGCCCGAGACGAGCGTGAAGATAAACGGCGGCCTGAGATCGGGCTGCGCCAGCAGGTTGGCGAACAGATGGCCCTCCAGATGGTTGACGCACACGAGCGGCTTGCCGGCGGCATAGGCAAAGCCCTTGGCGAAGGCGACGCCCACTACCAGAGCACCCACCAGGCCCGGACCCTGTGTCACGCCAACAGCGGCGAGTTCGCTCGGCGCGATGGCTCCACCCTCAAGACCAAGCGATGCTGCGGCATCCTCGAGCGCCGCATCCACGACACTCACAATCACCTCAACGTGTTTGCGCGAGGCAATCTCGGGCACCACGCCGCCAAAGCGGGCGTGAAAATCAATCTGTGTCGACACCCGGTTGGCCAGCATATTGCCATCCACATCGATAATCGCCACGGCCGTCTCGTCGCAGGAGCTCTCGATAGCGAGCACTAGGCGGCGGCGCTCAATTTCGGCACGCTCCCCCTCGGAGCGCCCAGGCGCAGGCAGCGGCCATACGCGCTGCTCTGCCGCCGTCGGCTCGGGCGAAGCATTGTCGACCGGAAGCACCAGGGGCAGCGGAGCCGTCATGACGATGGCGTCCTTGCCGGCACCATAGTAGCCGCGGCGACGACCCGCCTCGGTAAAGCCCAGAGCGGCATAGAGCGCAATCGCTCCCTCGTTACCGTCCTCGACCTCGAGCGAAGCCGTAGTGCAGCCGAGCATCTGGGCATCATAGCTCACGTGCGACAGCAGCTTGCGGGCAATGCCCTCACGGCGATGTGCCGGGTCGACGGCGACATCCAGAATCTGCACATCACCGTCCACGACCATACCGCCGGCAAGGCCCAGCAGCTTGCCGTCGTCGTGTGCCACCCACCAACTACGCGGCGCAGCGACGTCCTCGCCTAGTTCGGACAGGAACATGCCCGGCGTCCACGCCTCGTGTCCGGCACCTTCAAAGCAAGTAGCTTCCAGCGCGCTCGCGCCCTCGGCATCCGCCGCGCCCATGGGACGGAACTGCAGATGACGACCGGCGAGCTCATCGGCAACACCCGTAATTTCGCTCTGCGCACTCTCGGCAAGACCAAGACGCTTGCGCTCGTTTTCCTCGGCATCCGAAAGGCGCGTGTAAATCGGCAGGACGCGGGCCGGATCGCCGTCGCCCGCAGCGTGCGCGAGCAGCAAGCCCTCGCCCGAAGGCCACCACAGGTCGCGCTCCGCGCAGCGGGCGGTCTCGTCCTCACCCAGCAGCTTGCCATAGCGCACGAGACCGTCACCGGTCAGCTGAACCTGGTCCCAGTCCGCTGCTTGGCGCCACTCATCGAGCGCCACGGCGGCCTTGACCACGTGCTCGCGCTCAAATTGACGCTCGGGACCCTCATCGACCAGCATATACAGCGCCGGATATACCTCACCACGCATAGCATCGGCCAAGATACCAAGCTTGCCGCGCACGCCAGCCTTCCACGCCGTCCAAGCGCAAGCGTCAAGCGTCGACACACCCAGCAGCGGAACATTGGCACCACGCGCGAGGCCCTTGGCAGTGGAGATGCCGATGCGCACACCCGTAAATGACCCCGGGCCGCGGCCGACCACGTAGCAACCAACATCGCTGCGATCCAGACCGGCTTGAGCCAGCACGCCATCAACGGTATTCACGAGCTCGACGTTGGCGTGACGGCGACACATGTGGTCGCCACTCACGAGCTTCGTCTCGCCCGTCTGCCCATCAATCCAGCTTGCCGCGCAGGCAAGCATGTCGGTCGAGGTATCGAGCGCCACCACCAGCGCGTTGTCGTTATGCAAGCTCATCTTGTACAGCCTTATCAATCAAATGGGAAAGCTCCATTGCGCGGTCACCGTGCGCCTCGAGCGTTATCGTTCGCACATCGCTGTCGCCCTCATCACGCCGGAGCGTCACCGAAAGATACTCATCCGTCAGCTCGTCCTGGAATTGTTCGCCCCATTCCAGCAGGCAAGCACCCTCATAGCCCAGCACATCGAAAATGCCCGTATCCTCGAGCTCGTAGGCATGCTCCAGGCGGTATAGATCAAAGTGAAACAGCGGAATACGACCTTGATCGTGAACGGCCATGAGCGCGAACGTAGGGCTCGTAACCATATGCCCATCGCCCAGCCCGCGCGAGACGCCCTTGGTAAAGTGAGTTTTGCCCACTCCCAGGCCACCGGTCAGGATGAGCACATCGCCGTCCTCAAGGCACGGTGCAATTAGCTCGCCAAAGTACTCCGTATCGGCAGCGCAAGTCGTTTTATAAGTACCTACCCCCAGGCGCTCCAGGGACATATATGCTCCTTATTATTCCGAGGCGTCCTCTGGCGCGGGATGTCGCTCCAGATAGTCGCCCAGCATCTTAAAGTCTTCCTCCAGCAGCTCCTGCCACGCCGGATTGCGCAGCGCTGCTGCCGGATGGAACGTGGGCATTACCACAAAATGCCCCATCTGGTGGAACCTGCCGCGCAGCTTAGTAATGCCGATCTCGGTCTTTAGCACAAAGTGCGTCGCGGGGTTGCCGAGCGTCACAATAATATCGGGCCAGATGCTTCGAATCTGCTCACGCAAAAACGGCGAGCAAGCCAGCACTTCCTCGGGACGCGGATTGCGGTTTCCCGGCGGGCGGCACTTAAGCACGTTGGCAATGTAGACGTCTTCGCGTTTGAGCCCCGCCAGCGACAAAATGCCGTTGAGGTCCTCACCTGCCGCCCCCACAAAGGGCTCGCCCTGCAAATCCTCATTGCGGCCCGGCGCCTCGCCAATAAACATCACGCGAGCGCGGGGGTTTCCCACGCCAAACACGATGTTATGGCGCGACTGGTAAAGCTGGCAAAGGTGACAATCGCCCAGAACGGCCTCGATCTCCTCGAGTGCGACCTCACGCGGCGCCTGATGGCTATGGCCGGGAATGTGCATGACGCCCATAGCGACTCCTACACGTAGACCTTGTCGAGACGCATACCAAAGCCGCAAGCGACCTCGTAGTTAATCGTGCCGCGTAGGCGCGCCATCTCGTCCATGGTAATCTCGGCATCTCCATCGCGGCCGACAATGATCATCTCGTCACCGTACTCGGCCTCGGGAATCTCATGCGCCGGGTTGGACTGAATGGCGACCATAAACTGGTCCATGCAGATATTGCCCACCTGACGCACACGCTCGCCGCGATACAGCACGTCCATACGATTGGAAAGCGTACGCGAAAGGCCATCGGCATAACCGATCGGAAGGGTGCAGATCTGAACGCGCGTGCGCGGTACGCGGTAGGTAAAGCCGTAGCCCACGCCCTCGCCCATCGCAGGATGCGCCACACGCGTCACACGCGCGTGGACGCTCATGACGGGATCAAGCTGCATCACGCGACCACTCAGCTCACATGGCTGCAGACCATACAAACCGATGCCGGCACGAATCATGTCAAAGTGCATTGAAGAATCGAGCATCGAGGACGGCGTATTGGCACAATGCACGATACCGCATTCAAAGCCTGCGTCCTTAATGGCCTGAACGGCCTCGGTAAAACGCTGGCACTGCAGCTTGTAGTCCCAACCCGAAGGTTCATCGGCCGTGGCAAAGTGCGTAAATACGCCGTCGCACTGGATGCCGCGATGGAAACTGATGCCGCGTACAAAGTCGAGCACCTGTGTGTAGTGAACGCCGATACGATTCATGCCCGTCTCGATGGCAAGATGGTACTTGCCCACTTTGCCCGCCGCGACGGCGCATTCGCCATACGCAAGAGCAAAGTCAGACGTATAGACCGAGGGCATGATATCGAACTCGAGCAATGCAGGAATAGCCTCGATAGGCGGCTCGCTTAGAATCAGGATGGGCTTAGTAATCCCGCCCTGACGGAGCCCAACGCCCTCGTTAACCGTCGCCACGGCAAACATGTCGGCACCGGCCGAATACATGATCTTGGCGCACTCAACAGCTCCATGACCATAAGCATCGGCCTTGACCACGCAGCACAGGCGCTGACGCGGATTCAACAAGTTCTTATAGGCCCTCGTGTTGCGACGGAGCGCCCCGCGGTCGATCTCGACCCAGGACCAGCGCGTCAAATCGGCTTTATTCATGATTAGTCATCCGACCCTTCGTCCATGATTCCCAGATCTTCGAGCGCATCCTTTGCCGCCAGCTCCATGGCAGGACCGATCAAGTCGATAAGATCGGTCGCGATAACGCTCTTCTCACCATACTCCGTCGCCGCAGCAAAACCGGCGTAGCTGTGAAGTGCGACGGCGTACGAATACAGCAGCTCCCAACGATCCATCTCGTCGCGCATGGTGGCAAGCGTGCCGGCCAAAATACCCGCGAGAACATCACCAGAACCGGCAGTTGCCAGAGAAGCCGGACCCGAGAGTGGCAGCAGCACGCGCTCAACGCCACAGATAGCCGTCGTCGGCCCCTTGGCTATGACCACCAGATTGTCGGAGCCTGCAGCCCAGACAACCTTCTGCGCAGCTGCAATCGCGGTACCAAGGTCGTTCACCTCGTCACCGGCAACCAGACGCGAAAGCTCACGATAGTGCGGCGTCATAACCAACGGCTGCTCGCGACGATACATCTCGGGGTTACTATCAATACCGTCAATGGCAATCTTAGCAAGGCAGTTGAGTGCATCGGCGTCCAAAATTAGCGGTACATCAAGCTCGAGCAAGCCCGAAACCACCTGCATAGCGCCGGCAGACGTCGTCATACCGGGACCGCACAGCACGCAGCTGTACTTCTTTGCGATCTCGCACACCGTCATGCGCGCAGCGGCGCCAAAGGATCCGCGGGAATCAGACGGAATAGCAAAGACGGGAATCGAAGGAAGTGCCATGCGAATGAGATTAGCGCAGGCGTCAGGAGCCGCGACTGCCACGTAACCAGCACCCGCGCGAGCTGCAGACTTGGCCGCCATAATGGCAGCACCAGGATATTGCGCAGATCCGGCGACAATAAGCACAGAGCCACGGGAATACTTATCGATATTCGATGGTAGCGGAGCAAAGTAATCAACTAAGTCACCGGGCTCGACAATCTCGGCGGCGTGGTCGACATCATCGATGACTTCGTCAAGACGGTCGTAAAGATTGCCGCAGATCAAATCGCCAGCATACTCAGGGCCATCAGCGCTATACAGGCCAATCTTGGGCGCAATCATCGTCACCGTGCGCTCGGCACGAATGCAGTCGTCATCAACAACGCCCGTCTCGGCATTCAGGCCCGAGGGGACATCAATGGATACGACACAATCGGCGCATTCATTGACCGTAGGAATCCAAATGGAGAACGGCGCACGCAGATTCCCGTGGAAACCGGTACCAAAAATGGCATCGACAACAACATCGGCCTTATCGATCAAAACCTCGAGTTCGTCACGCGAGGGACCGACGCAAACGTGCACATCGCGGCCGGCAGTTCGACGAGCAACATGACGTGCCAGAGCAGCAGGAATCTCATCCGGCTCAACCGGAGAAACGATATCCACGTCCACACCCTTGTGGCTCAGGATATCGGCGGCAACCCAACCGTCGCCGCCATTATTACCAAAACCGACCAGAACGAGAACCCGATCGGGATTGAGCTTCAAGACCTCGT
>CATXJW010000062.1 GCA_958370325.1 uncultured Collinsella sp.
AAGGCGTGCCGCAGCGGTTGTAGTCGACGAGCGACTCGGCCGCGGCGGTAATGCGGCCCTCGGCACCGCCCACGTGCACCATCTTGGCGGCGTCCTCCTCCATGTGGATGCGCAGGATGCGGATGGGCACCGTGTAGGAACCGTCCTCGCGACGCTCGGGCATCTGCAAGTTGGACGCATCATAGCTGGCCAGGTGGCCGGCGCGCTGGTTGCCCTCGCGCATGGTCGACGTCATGGACGTGGACAGGCCCTCGGCGTTGGCCGAGGCGCTCGCCAGACTCTGAGCCTCGGCCTCACCAAACGCGCAGTCGGGGCGCTCGGCGGCACCGCGACCGGTCACGTCCAGATCTAGGTGACCGTACATGGCAAAGGCGACCGGACCCTGCGTGGTCTGGAAGTTCTTGGCCATATCGGGATAGAAGTAGTGCTTGCGGTAGAACATCGAGTGACGCTGGATCTCGCAGTTGGTGGCGAGACCGGCCTTGACGATGCTCTCGATGGCGCGCTTGTTGGGCACCGGCAGGGCGCCGGGCAGGCCCAGGCACACCGGGCACACGTTGGCGTTGGGCTCGTCATCGTGGCTGAGCTTGCAATTGCAGAACATCTTGGTATCGAGTGCGGTGAGCTCGGTGTGGATCTCCAGGCCGATCACGGCCTCCCAATCCTGCAGGACCTCGGAAAGCTCCTTCATTACAGCTCGCCTCCCTTCCCGGCAAAATCGGGCGCGACGGATAGCGCGGGCGCACCCGTGGCGGTATCGGCAAAGCCGCGCTCCAGGGCGCGGGCAAACGTGAGCAGCTGACGGTCCTTAAAGGCCGGACCCACCAGCTGGGCAGAAACGGGCAGCTGCGTATCCTCGCCCAGGCCCAGCGGCACCGAGATACCGCCGTTGCCGCAAATGTTGAGCGAAATGGTGTACAGGTCGGAGAGGTACATCTGCGTGGGGTCGCTAATCTCGCCAAACTTAAAGGCCGTTCGCGGCGAGGCGGGCATGAGGATGGTGTCCACCTTGGCATACGCGGCGTCGTAGTCCTGCGTGATGAGCGTGCGGGCCTTTTGCGCGGCGTAGTAGTACTTGTCGTACACGCCCGAGCTCAGCAGGTAGGCGCCGAGCATCTGACGGCGCTTGGCCTCGGCGCCAAAGCCGTGGGCGCGCGACAGCGAGCTCTGGTCGGACAGGTTGGCGCAGCCCTCCTCCTGATAGCCGTAGCGAATGCCGTCGAAACGGGCCAGGTTGGAGAACGCCTCGGCCGGGCCGATGACGTAGTAGGCGGCGATGGCGGCATCCAGGTGCGGCAGGTCGACCTCGACCAGCTCGGCACCCTGGTTCTGCAGCTCCTGGGCGGCGCGCTGAACAGCGGCCTTGACCTCGGACGTCAGGCCCTCGGCCTCCATAAACGCGGGGATGATGCCCACGCGCTTGCCCTCGATGCTGTCGTTGAGATGCTCGGTAAAGTCGACAGCGCAATCCTGGCTGGTGCAGTCATACGGATCGTGGCCCGCGCCGGTAAGCGCGTTCATGGCCAGCGCGACATCCTCGACCGTGCGGCCGAAGGGGCCCACCTGGTCGAGCGACGAGCCAAAGGCCACCACGCCGTAACGGCTCACGGCGCCATACGTGGGCTTAAAGCCCACCACGCCGCACAGCGACGCCGGCTGGCGAATGGAGCCGCCGGTGTCCGAGCCCAGCGAGAGCGCGACCTCGCCCGCGGCGACGGCTGCAGCGGAGCCGCCCGAGGAGCCGCCGGGCACACGCTCGGTATCCCAGGGGTTGTTGGTGCGGTGGAACGCCGAGCTCTCGGTGGAGCTGCCAAAGGCAAACTCGTCCATGTTGGCCTTGCCCATGGGCAGGCAGCCGGCATCCAGCATGCGCTGGACGCAGGTGGCGGTGTAGACGCTCTGGTAGTTCTCGAGCATGCGGGAAGCGCAGGTGGTGCGCGTGCCCACGAGGTTCATGTTGTCCTTGATGGCCAGCGGCACGCCCGCGAGCGGGGGCAGCGGCTTGCCTGCGGCACGGTCGGCGTCCACGCGCGCGGCGGCCTCGAGCGCGAGCTCGGGCGCCACCTGCAGGAATGCCTGGACCCCGCCCTCGCGCGCCTCGATGGCGGCAAGGGAGGCCTGGGCCACCTCGGTAGCGGTAAAGTCGCCGGCGGCAACGCCCGCGGCAATCTGGGCGGCGGTAAGGGAATCGAAGCTTAGCGCCATTACTCGCTCTCCCCCTCTCCCAAAATGGACGGCACGCGGAAGTAACGCTCGCGCGCGCTGCCGGCGTTTTCGAGCGCAACGTCGAGCGGCAGGTCGCGCTCGGGCTCGCGCAGGTCGTCGCCCATCACGTTGGACAGGCTTCCGATAGGATGGAACGTGGGCTCCACGTCGGGCAAGTCATATTGCAAGACGGGCTCGAGCATCTGGACGGCGTCGTTCATGTAGGACGTCATCTGGGTGAGCTCGTCATCGGTCAGTGCGATCTTTGCGTACTCGGCGATGCCGCGCACGTCTTTCTCGCTGAGTGCCATAGGCGCTCCCTTCCGCATAACAGTTAAACCGCTTTAGTATACAAGGCAACGCCGGCTTGGAGCAGGCGCTTTACCCAAATGCAGCGAAAACGTAACGAGAGCGGCGGTTGGCAGGCGGCGGGCTGGCGGTTTTGCAGCGAAACCGCACCGTCCATAGCGAAAACCGTCCCGCCCGCAATGAAAAGCATCACAACATTCGACGCTTTTCGTCAAAATCGCGATTTTCATCGAATGTTGTGATGGTTGGGAAGTCCCGGTCACCACAAAGGTACCTGTCCCCATTGTGCTGGTTCTGAATGATGTCCTACGCCGAGGCCTTGGCCTCGCGGCGCTTGCGGATCGCGTGGATCACGATGTCCAGCAGCAACAGCACAATGGCCACGACCACGATGAGCACGGCAAACTCGCGCTTGCCCCAGTGGCGACCGGCCAGCGACTTTTGCTTGTCGACGTCCTTCTTGTTGTACTTGGTGCGCACGCAATGCACCAGCAGGCGGTGGTCGTTCACGCCGTAGGGCGTGCAGGTGACGAGCGTCACCTTGTCGGCGCCGGGCTCGATGGTCAGCGACTCCATCTCCTCGGGCAGCACCACCTCGGAGTCCACCATCTTGTAGGCGAGTGTCTTGTTCATGGTGTGCAGCAGCACCAGGTCGCCGGGCTCCAGCGAATGGATGTCGTCGAACATGCTCAAGTTGCGCATGCCCGAGTGCGCGGTGAGCACGCAATGCGTCGAGGTGCCGCCCACCGGCAGGCTCGTGCCTTCCAAGTGCCCGACGCCCGCCATAAGGACTTCCTCGCTCGTGCCGTGGTAGATGGGCATGCTCACGTCGATGGAGGGGATCTCGACCCAGCTCATCATGGGGTCGCGGTCAAAGATGAGCTGCTGGGCGTAGGGCTCGATCTGGTCGGCGGGAAGCTCGGTGGCCTCGCCCGCCAGCTGCTCGTTAAAGGAGCGCGCCTGGAGCAGGATGCGCTCGCGCTCCTCGGCAGACAGCGCGTCCACGGTGCTGGACACGGTGCTGATCTGGTTGAACACGCCCGAGGCCTCGAGCCGGTCCAAGATCCACGGCCAGGTCATAAGGCCCACGCCAATAAGGATGATGACGATGGTGATGAGGCGGTCGGCCCAGCGCGGCAGCCGCTTGCGACGGCGCTTGGGCTTTGGTTGAGGTTTGGGCTGAGGGCTTGAGCCGCCGTTGACCGCGGCGTTATTGCTCTTCATATGTTTGGCGCCCTGCACCATCGCCGGTCACTCCTCTACAACTCAAGTTGTCTAAACAAATAATAGCCGATTAGCAGGCTCCCCCGCCCGACAACACGGCTAGACCGCACCGTCCAGTCGAGGATAAGCCAGCATTTGAGTTTTCAAAATGTCCCGAATCGGCGGGGCGATTCGGGATACAATGTCAATAGAAAACGACGCACCCCGCGTAAGTGTACGAGAGCGCGGGCGGCCTAGTTTTCAGCTTTAGTTAAATGCCCGGGCTCCGAACCCCGGGCATTCTTATTTGCGCTTGTTGCGGCGCAAATGCCTTCTACCGTCCGCACCGCGCGTGCGCCTACGGACCCTAAACCGAACCTCATACGAGTCAAGAAACGCGATGACGATCGAGCCCGCATCGGACGATGGAGGCTGCCTGCGTTGTCCAAAAAGAACGGGGCAGACTCCAGTGCGGAGTCTGCCCCGTAAAGAGAATGGCAAAGCAAGAACGTCGATGGACGAGAAAAGTGTCCGCAAGTCTCATGGCCATCACATCCCACCTGCCAAAGGGATGGGTGGGTGAGCGTTACTCCTGCTCGGACTCCTCGGCCTGCTTACGGCTGCGGATGAGGTGCGCCACACCGATGCACAGAACCGCGCCACCAGCGATCCAAGTGAAGGTCACGCCGTTGAGACCGGTCAGCGGGAGGCCAACCTGCTTGGTATCGCCAACGGTGATGTTGAAGGTACCATCGGCATTCTTCTCCGATCCGTCCTTCTTCGTCAGCTTGTTGTCGCCAGAATTTCCGTCGGTGAGGCCAGAGATGACGTTGTCGTTCTGACCCTTGTTATCAAGCCTTCCCTCAAGCTTTGTCAGCTTGTAGCCCTGGCCCTCCTCATCATTAATTGTCGGATCAATCGTAAATTCGAAAGACGAAACCGCGGTATAGCCATTGGGGGCATTTTTCTCGGTCACAGTATAGGTACCAGCATCAAGACCGGTAAGCTGAATGAGGCCCTTCTCGTTCGTCGTTAAAACAACCTCGTCATCACTCAACGTACCGTTCTTCGCGACGTATTTCACCCCGTTATTCTCATCACCTGTGGTCGTGATGGTAAATTGCGCGCCCTCGAGAGCTGCTTCGGTGCCCAAGTCAACCTTATTAATCTGAAGGCCGTAGGTATAGTCCACGACGGTGTCGGGCGCCGAGGTGCCAGTGCCTGCGACCATGGGGTTGTTAGAATACTCGAGCGTAACAGTATTGGGGTTGCCCTCCAGCCCGTTGTTGGCCCCTGCAATAACCGCCTTTGCGTTGAGCTTTGCCTGGTAGAAGACAACAATCTTGGTGTTGGCATCGATCGTAAGCGGTCCGTCATCTTTCGCGGTGGCCGACTTCAGACCCTTTTCGCCCTTACTAAAATCGACTACCAGGTCACGCCTGGAATCAGAGGGTTTAGTCACACCGTAGCTAGCCGGAGCAATCTCGGTATATGCATCACCGTTCAGTGCATAAACGCTAAGCGAGCCATCGACGTAGTCAAGACCCTTCTCCAGCGTATCCTTAAACTTATAGGAATAAGAGTCATAGCTGGCGTAGTTATCTGCGATCGTACCGGTTAGCTTATAGTTCACTACCTGACCGATCTGGGAGTCGGCCGCATCCTTCCAATTGGCCTCGTCCTCCCCAGTAATGGCAGTGCCCGTCACCTTGGAATCGTCGAGGACTTTTTTCTCAACCGTTGGGATGTTGGTCTTCTCATAAACGGTCACGGCACTACCACCCACGACTGCAAAGATGGGAGACGTGCCGGTGTTCTTATTGCTGGCCACCAGGCTACTATCGTCGGTCACAAACAAGTAATAACCAGATCCGGCGGTAGCATTCCAAGGCTGTCCAGCTGAAATACCAGAAGCGGTCGGAGTCTCATTCTTTACGGCATTCGCGACTGCGTAGAGAACATTATCAGTAGCGACTCGCGTCCCCTTAGTAGTTCCGTCAGCTGAACCCGCAATCGGACCACCCGCGTTCGCCATAAGGAATTCGGCGACATCCTGAGCCGTGGGCTTCGTGGGAAGTTTAGTCACACTGGGTGCATTGTAGCCGCTCCAGCCCTCGATGGCACTAATCACTTTGTTGCCAAGATCGGAGTTAGTCCACTCGATGTTCTGAGCAATCTTGCCCTCCGTCTTGTCGGTCACCGTTGCCTTGAAGATCTGATACGCCTTGAACTTGGTGCTCTCGTTACCATTGACCTGGTTGATCGTGATGCTGCCCGTCGCACCATCCTCAGCAAACGCCGTGGTCACCGGGGCCATGACGCCGCCGAAGCTCAACGCCGCCGTGAGGCCTGCTGTCACTGCCAGGCGTGCAATGTTCTTGTTCATGCTCATCTTCTTTTCCTCCGTTTTCCGTTTGATTCTCATTCGATCGGTCATCATCTGTCTGTGTCTTAGCATCTGCTTCGCTACGTCTCGCCCCGCTCTCTGTGGGGCTGCCAGCTACTCTTTATGGCTGCCACCTCCCCGCTTGACCAGGAGCGCGGCCACGATGAGCGCGGCTCCGGCGACCGCTGCGGCGGCCGCGGCGTACATTGCCATATCGCCAGTCGAGGGCATAAAGCCTCCGGTGATAATGCTAGGGGGTGTGCCGGTGGGCGTGTTGATGAGCGACGCCTCCAGGCTGCCCGTCGACCCGTCCGCGCTGTCGGCGCGCAGGGGCGACTCGGCCGTGATGGTGAGTTTGGGCTTGGCGGCGGCCACCTGGTCGACGTCCAGGCCCTCGGCCTTGACCGTCACGGAGCGCGTGCCCTCGAAGGCGGTGTAGCCCTTGGGTGCCTTGAGCTCGCGGACCTCCAGCTTGCCCGAGTCCACGCCCGAGACGGTCACGCGGCCGTCCTCGCCCGTGGTGACGGTGGCCTTGCCCTCCGCATCCCACGTGCCGTCGGCCGCCAGCGTGCGACCGCGGTCGTCGGCGATGCTCAGGACCGCCCCGGCAAGCGGCTTGTCGCCGTCGCTGCCGCGCTTGGTGAGCGCGAGATCCCAGGTGTAGGCGCACGCGTCATCGCTCGGCGTGCGGGTGAAGCCGGCGTCGCCGGACTGGTCGGCAAAGGGAGAGCGCGGGTAGCGCAGGTAGACCTCGTTGGGGTTGCCCTTCGCGATGCCGTGGTTGCACGCGCTGTTGAGCGGCGCATTGTACACGGCGACCACGCGGGCGCCCGCGGTGAAGGCGTCAGCCCCGCCGAGCGCGGCGACCAGGTCGCCGGTGCGCACGGTGAAGGTCTTGCCGTCGGCCGCTACCTTGGTGGCGCACTGGGCCGTGATATCGGTCCAGCCCTTCGCGGGCTCAATGCCGGCGCGGCCGTCCTTACCGGCCGAGACGGCGTCAAAGCCGCCGTCCGCGCCCGCCGCCGCGTACACGCGCATGCTCGCGGCGATCTTGGAGGGGTCGAGCCCCGCGCTCATGGTGTCGACGAACTGCACCACATAGGTGTCGTAGGCAGCAAGACCCGCCGGGACCGTGGCCGAGAGGCGCCAGTACAGGTCGTCGGCGACCGTGGCGTCGGCGGCCTTCTGCCAGGCGGCGGTGCTGTCCTCCAGCACGTGCTTGACAACCTTGGGCGTCGCGGCCTTGGGCTTGACGGTGACGGCGCTGCCGCCCACCAGGGCCATGATTGGCGCGGTGCCGGCCTCGCCCTGGGCGATGGCGCCGTCGTCGGCGACGATGAGCCAGTAGCCGCAGTGCAGCTCGGCCGCCGTGCCCGCGTTAAGGGCCACGGGCTCGGCGCCAGAGCTCTGGAGGGAACGAGCGAGCTGTGCGCTCAGCGCGCTCGTAAGGTGGGAATCGGTGTTGAGCCACTCGGCAGCTTCCTGCGCGGTGGTCTGGGAATTGGGCATGCCGGCGCTGTGCAGCACAGGCAACACGGCATCGCGCGCGGCGTCGCTTGCCCAGGCGAGGTCGGTGGCGATCTTGGCGTCGCTGTCGCCGTCGACGACGTTGGCGCTAAAGATCTGATAGGCGTCGTAGCTGCTCGCCACGGTGCCGCTCACCGTGATGGAACCGGCCGAGGTCGGCGCGGCCTGCGCGGAAGCGGGGAACACAACCGCGCAGGTGCCGATCAAGAGGGCAAGCAGCGCAAACAAGATCGGGAAGGAGCAAACTTTCTTATTCACGACGCTCGCCTCCCTTCGCATTCGCCTTGCGACGAATGTGCATCCAGGCCGCAGCAGCGCAAAGCACCGCCGCGCCGGCAAGGTACGTCAGAGTGACGCCCGACATACCAGAAAGGGGCAAAGAGGTGGAGTAGGTGTTGGTGAAGGTGGGGTTGTCAGTCGGTTTCTCGTTCTCATGACCGTTGGCGTCGACCTCGTAGTAGGCCGGCTTGCAGGTCAGCGTGCCATTATGGTTGTCCGTTGCCGTCACCACGACCTTGAAAGTCTTGGTGTCGTTGGTATAGCCCTCGTGTTTGGTGCCATCGCCCTCGCTGGCGGCGCATTCACGGATGTAGTAGGTGAACGTTGCTTTACCATTGGTAAGATCATTGATGCCCAGTGGACCGATTGGTACCGGATCGAACGTTACTGTCTGAGGGTTTCCCGACTCAGCGGAAGTATATTTGGTCTGAGGGGATGTCTCCGTGTTGTCCGAATTCTTGGTATACAGCTCGAACTTAAACCTCTTCATCTCGCCGCCATCGACCTTCTTGGTCACCTGAGGTGTCCAAGAGCCGCTGGAGGTGTACGTGTTGGTGAAGGTTGCACCCTTGGTAAGCGTAATGATGGCAACGTTTTCGCCCTCAGCAGCTGCGATGGCTGCCGATTCTGTTTCTGACGTTCTTGCGCCAGTGCCGTCATTTTTTACCGTTGTTACTGAAACGTTCGTGACTTTGTAATACGTGTATTCAATGTCAAGCACGTTGTGCGACTTGTTCTCATCCTTCTCAACCTCAGGATCAATTTTGTAGATTGTTTTGTCGTAATCCACGCCCTTTTTCGCGTCCGGAACCTCTACCAAGTAGTAAACAAGAGCGTCATCGGCATAAACTTCACCCAGATCAAAGGTAAAGTTTCCATCTATGTCGTTTC
>CATXJW010000063.1 GCA_958370325.1 uncultured Collinsella sp.
TCCGCGTCATCGTCTCCCCGTGGATCCTGACGGTGCTCGTGACCGACCGCCTGGCTCGCTACTACGAGACGGTCACCAAGCACAACCTCAAGTATCGTCGCTACTATCACCAGTTCGACTACTAAGAGCAAATAACGTTTGTGCAATTTGGCCCCGCTCCTACATGGAACGGGGCCTCGTTTGGGTTGGAGAGTAATTATGAGCTACCCGCAGCTTGCCGTCATGAATATCAGCCATCGTTATTTTGACCTTGAGGAATTCTTTTCCTCGGCAGCGGCCTCGGGCTACACGTGTTGCGAGCTTTGGACCGGGGCAATGCATCTGTATGTCGATTGCCATGGATACGATTCGCTCGAGCAGGTGCGGGAGCTGTCGCAGCGGTATGGAGTTCGGATTGTGGGGCTTTGCCCCGAACAGAACAACCCCAAGCCGTGGAATATCGCGGCGCGCGGGAATGAGGCGCGTGCCCGCACGCTCGCGTACTTTAAGAACGTTGTGGATATCGCGGCGGAACTTGGAGCCGAGCAGGTCATGGTTTCGAGCGGCTGGGCATTTTTGAACGAGCCGATCGAGGACGCGTGGGGTCGCAGCGCCTCAATGCTGCGTGCGATTGCCGAGCATGCGGGAGAGCGCGGCGTGCGACTGGTGCTCGAGGCCCTACAGCCGGTTGAGTCGATGATCGTGAACTCGGCGGCCGACACGAAGCGCATGATCGAGGCAGTTGATCATCCGGCACTTAAGGCGTGTCTGGATATGGGCGCCATGGCGGTGGCGGGGGATACCATCGACGATTATTTCGATCTGCTTGGCGATGATGTCGCCCACGTGCATTTTGTCGATGTTGCGGCAGATGGCACGACGCATCTTGCCTGGGGTGACGGCGACCGCGATATGCGCGCCGACCTGGATAGGCTGGTGGCGCATGGCTATCGCGGAGTTGTTTCGGCTGAGACCTATGACGGGCGCTATTTTGCCGACCCCGCAGCTGCCGATGCGCAGGTAATGGCAGAGTATCGTCGTGCGATTGGCGCCTAGGTGGGGCGGGGCGCCGAGCTGGCGTTTGGCGAATTATAGTTTGGTACTCTCTGAGAAACGGGACGTGCTTTCCGCTTGAAGCCCAACCGGAAAGCCCGTCCCGGAATGGGCCTTCAGAATGGGATGTGCTTTCCGCATGCGGTCCCATCCGGAAAGCACATCCCATTCCAAGCCCAAATTCCGGGATGCACTTTCCGCTGAGGACCTCAACCGGAAACTGCATCCCAGTTTTTGGCTGGCGGGCGAGACGCGCTTTCCCCTATGTTTCTAAATGAATACGGTGTGGGCTGCGGGCGACGATTCTCCCCGCAAGCACTCTAGTATGCTAAAGTACCCAGAAGATCGGCGGAGCTATGCCGGTCTTTCGTTCTATATGAAACACAGCATGAGGAGGCTCACCAGATGACAGCCACACCGTGGGGATTCCGGGACATATTGCCCGAGGAGGCTCAGGCGCGCGAGGAGATTGCGCTGACGGTGAAGGGTTGCTTCAGGGAGCATCATTACCTGCCGGTCGAGACGCCGCTACTCGAGGACAAAGGTTCGCTCGAGGAAGGCGGCCGCATTGCGGACACGCCGTTTAAACTATTTGACGATGATGGCCGCCTGCTGGTGGTCCGTCCCGACAACACGCTGCCGATCGTGCGCTTGGTTTCGACCCGCATGCGCGCGGCCGACTTGCCCTTGCGCCTTCGTTACGAGGCGCCGGTGGTTCGTGAGTGCCAGCGCAACGCCGGCGGCTCGCGCCAGTTTACACAGCTGGGCTTTGAGCTTATCGGTGCGGGCGATACCGCGGGCGATGTCGAGATTGTCTCGCTCGTGGCCGAGGCGGTGCGCAAGCTGGCGCTGCCTGATGCGCGCATTATCGCAGGTAGCGTGCGTCCGTTTAAGGAGCTGCTTGCGGCGTGCGAGGATCGCGAGCTGGCTGCCGAGGCGCTGCGCTGCGTGCACGCCAACGACTTCGTGGGCCTTGATGCCCGCGTGGCGGCAAGCGCCGAGTCCGATGCCGTCAAGGCCGCCATTGGCGAGCTGCCGCGCTTGCACGGCGGCGTCGAGGTACTCGACCGCGTCGATGCGCTTCTGGCGGCGGCGGGCATTGTCGCGCCGCTCACGCGCGAGCTACGTGCCCTGGTCGAGGGCCTGGCGCCCGAGGACGCCCAGGTGCTGTCGTTCGACTTCTCCATCATGAACTCTTTCGATTACTACACGGGCCTGGTCTTTAAGGCCTATGCCGGCAGCCTGCCCGATCCGGTGGGTTCGGGCGGACGCTACGACTCCATCTTTACCGGCGCATTTGGCGATGGTATCGAGGTGCCGGCGGCGGGCTTCGCCTTTTCGCTCGAGCGTCTGGAGGCCGCGCGCACCTCGGCCGAGGACGCCGCCTCCGACGGCGATCACGCTGTGGGCCGTGGCGCCGAGGGCCCGCTGCGCATCGCCGTGCCCAAGGGCTCGCTCAAGGCCGACACGCTCGACGTGCTCGAGGCCGCGGGCCTGGATGTCTCTGAGCTGCGTGACCCCGGTCGTCACCTGATCGTGCGCGGTCGCGACACGCGTGCCGGTGAGGGCGCGGTCGGAGATATCGAGTTTGTCATTGTGCGCCCCAGCGACGCGCCCGCCTTTGTGGGCTGCGGCGGCGCCGACTGCGGCATCTGCGGCTGGGACTCGCTTATCGAGGCCGACCTCAACCTGCTGCAGCTGGTCGATCTGGGCTACGGCCTGTGCACGTTTATCGAGGCGGAGCCCGCATGGCGCGCCGGCCAGGCCGAGCGCAACTATGCCCGCCGCGGGTCGCTTCGCGTGGCCACCAAGTACCCGCGCATCGCGAGTGCCTGGTATGCCGAGCGCGGCGTGAACGCCGACATCGTCTCCCTGCACGGTAACATCGAGCTGGGCCCCATCGTCGGCATGACCGATCGCATCGTGGATATTACCGCGACGGGCGCCACGCTGCGCGACAACGACTTGGTCATCACCGGCCGCATTATGGACTGCACGGCCCGCTTCTTCGTCAATCCGGGTGCCGCGCGCCTGGATCCGCGCGTGCGCAACTTGGCCGATCGCTTGGCAGCTGCTGTTAAGGACAAGCATTTTGAGCCCGTCGCGGGCTCGGCACAATAGCGCGAGCACGCACGGGCGCCCCCATATCCGGGCTGCGGACCGATTGGTGTCGCTGCCCGGCGTCTCGTTTTTCAAACGCAACCTCAACCGATAGGGGATACCGATATGAAGACCATCAAGCTTGCTCCCGGTGAGCGCCTCGTTACCAACCAGCTCAACCGCAAGGGCGTGCTGCCGCAAAACATCGTCGATGCCGCCCGCGATATCGTGGCCAACGTGCGCGCTAACGGCGATGCCGCGGTGCGCGACTATTGCCGGCGCTTTGACGGCGTTGAGCTGCAGAGCTTCCGTCTGCCGCAAGAGCAAATCGATGCCGCGCTCGAAGGCCTCGACCCGGCCTTTGTCGCCGCGCTCGAGAAGGCCGCACGCCAGATTCGTGAGTTCCACCAGCGCGAGGTCGAGCAGAGCTGGTTTACCACGCGCGCGGACGGCACGATGCTCGGCGTTAAGGTGACCCCGCTTGCTGCGGCTGGCATCTACGTGCCGGGCGGTCGCGCGCAGTACCCTTCCACCGTGCTTATGAACGCCATTCCCGCCAAGGTGGCCGGCGTCAAGCGCGTGGTCATGGTGACCCCGCCGCAAAAGGATGGCCTGATCAGCCCGTATACGCTTGCGGCGGCCAAGCTCGGCGGCGTGGACGAAATCTATATGGTGGGCGGCGCCCAGGCCGTGGCCGCGCTGGCGTACGGCACCGAGACCATTCCGCGCGTCGACAAGATTACCGGCCCGGGCAACGCCTTTGTCGCCGCCGCCAAGCAGATTGTTTCGGGCGATGTGGGTATCGATATGGTTGCCGGTCCCTCCGAGGTCTGCGTGCTGGCCGATGCCACGGCCAAGCCCATGGTGGTCGCGGCAGACCTGATGGCCCAGGCCGAGCATGATCCGCTGGCGGCCTGCTATCTGGTGACCTGCGACGAGCAGTTTGCGCGCGAGGTCGAGGCGGGTATCGACATTCTGGTGGCGCAGTCCCCGCGCGCCGAGATCACGCGCGCCTCGCTCGATAACGAGGGCACCATCGTGGTCGCCGCTGACATGGCTGCCGCCGTCGAGGCCGTGAACACCGTGGCGCCCGAGCACCTTGAACTGCACTGCAAGGACGCGATGGGCCTGCTCGGTGGTATCCGCAACGCCGGCGCCATCTTTGTGGGCGCTTGGAGCTCCGAGCCGCTCGGCGATTATGTTGCCGGCCCCAACCACACGCTGCCGACCGGCGGCACGGCCATGTTCTCCAACCCGCTTTCGGTCGAGGAGTTCGTCAAGCGCTCGAGCGTTATTTGCTATACGCCCGAGGGCCTGCTCTCCGACGCTCCCGCTACGCAGCGCCTCGCCGAGGCCGAGGGCCTGTGGGCGCACGCGCTTTCCGCCGCTCTGCGTCGCCGTGTGTTGGAGCAGGGCGAGGATGCCGTGAGCGCCGCGTCGCTGGCTGCGGCCGACCTGACCAAGGTCGCCTGGCCGGGCGATACGACCGCGACGGTCGCCGAGGGCGTGGACCTGACGGCGGCTGCGGGCGGTGCTGCTGGCGCGGTCGGCGAGGAGGCCTAAAATGGCCGAACTCACGCCTCGCATGAAGGAGCTCGTCCAGCCTTACCTGGCCGGTATTGAGCCCTACGACCCTAACTTTACGCCCACGCGCATCAACCTTTCGGCCAACGAGAACACCTATCCCGTGCCGGCTGGCGTGCGCGAGGCGGTCGACGCCGCCCTGGCTGCCACGCCGCTCAACCGCTATCCCGATCCCATGTCCAACGATCTGCGCGACGAGCTTGCCGCTTGGCATGGTGTGGCGCGCGAGAATGTCTGCGTGGGCAACGGCGGCGACGAGCTGCTCTATAACTACCTGTTGGCGTTTGGCGGCGCGGGACGGACCCTGCTCAACTGCCCGCCGTGCTTTAGCGAGTATGCGTTCTTTGCGTCGCTCTGCCAGACCGAGGTGCGCGACGTGTGGCGCGACCCCGCGACCTTTGAGCTCGACCAGGCCGCCGTGCTTGCGGCGGCACCCGAGTGTAACCTGGCAATCGTGACCTCGCCCAACAACCCCACGGGTGACGTGGCACCGCTCGACTTTGTCGCGGCGCTGTGCGATGCGTGCCCCGGCATGGTAATGGTTGACGAGGCCTACGTGGAGTTTGCCGACGATTCGTTTGGCGCGGCCACCACGGCGCAAGGCCTTATCGCCGAGCATCCCAACCTGGTGATTCTACATACGCTGTCCAAGGCGTTTGGCGCCGCCGGCACGCGTCTGGGCTATGTGATTGCGGCACCCGAGGTCGTCGACGTGTTCGCGGCGATTCGCCAGATCTATTCAGTTAACGTGCTGAGCCAGGCGGCAGCACTTGCCTGCGTGCGTGCCCGTGATGCCTACACGCCCGTGGTGGCACAGATCGCATCCGAGCGCGAGCGCGAGCTGTGCGCCCTGCGCGCAATGGCTGCCGATGGCATGCCCGTGGAGGCATGGCCGAGCGCGGCGAACTTTGTGCTCGTGCGCACGCCGCATGCCACGCGCGTGCGCGAGCGTCTGCGCGACGAGTATTCGATTTTGGTGCGCGACTTTAGCTACGCGCCGGGGCTTGCGGACTGTCTGCGCATCACTGTGGGTACGCCGCAGGAAAACGACGAGGTGCTGGCCGCGTTTGCCGCGCTGGTGAAGGAGGAGATGTAGATGGACCGCTATGCCGAGGTAACCCGCAAGACGGGCGAGACCGACATTGTCGTAAAGCTCGACCTGGACGGATCTGGCGTGTGCGATATCTCGACCGGCGTGCCGTTTTTCGACCACATGCTCAACGCTTTTGGCCGCCATGGCCTGTTCGATCTGACGGTGCATGCGGTGGGCGACGTCGAGGTCGACGCGCACCACACCGTTGAGGACACGGGCATTGTGCTGGGCGAGGCGTTTTGCCAGGCGCTGGGCGACAAGGCGGGTATTACGCGCTTTGCCGACGCGGCGATCGCCATGGACGAGACACTCGTGATGGCCGCCGTGGATATCTCGGGTCGCGGGCAGGCCTATTGCGAGCTGCCCGTGCCGACTGAGCGCGTGGGCAGCTTTGATACCGAGCTGGCCGTCGAGTTCTTCTATGCCTTTGCGCGCGATGCCAAGCTCACGCTGCACGTGCGCGAGCTGGCGGGCGGCAATTCGCACCACATTATCGAGGCCGCCTTTAAGGCCGTGGGCCGCACGATGCGCCGCGCCTGCGAACTCGATCCCCGCGTGCAGGGTATCCCCAGCACCAAGGGCTCGCTGTAACCGTCACAAGGGTAAAACCACCACGAAGATGCCTGTCCTCTTTGTGGTGGTTTTGGATGATGAGAAGTGGAGGGGTCGCGTGGGCGAACCGAAGATCGTGGTGGTCGACTACCACAAGGGCAACTTGTCGAGCGTCGTGCGCGGGCTTGCGCGCGCCGGTGCTGCCGCCTGCACGTCGGACGATCCGGAGCAGATCCGCAACGCCGACGGCCTGGTCATCCCGGGCGTGGGTGCGTTCTATGACGCGATCGCCTTTATGCGTCAGAGCGGCGAGGAGGTGGCCGTGCTCGATGCCGTTGCCGCCGGAACTCCGCTGCTCGGCATCTGCCTGGGCCTTCAGCTATTTTTTGAGCGCGGCAACGAGGGCGTGCCTGCGGACGAGGACGCGGACGCGGACGACGATGCCTCCGAGCGGGCCGGTGGTCCCTGGGTCGATGGCCTGGGCATCATGCGTGGCTCGTGCACGCACCTGGAGTCGAGCCGTCTGAAGGTCCCGCACGTGGGCTGGGACCAGGTGCGCATGACGCCCGCCGGTGCGGCCGATCCGTTGCTTGCCGGTTTTGCCGAGGGCGCCAACATGTATTTCACTCACAGCTACGCGGTGGCCGACGACGTCGATGCCGCCGATGTGTTGGCGCGCACGCACTATACACGGAGCTTCCCGTGCATCGTGCGCCACGGCAACGTGTGGGGCTGCCAGTTCCATCCCGAGAAATCCTCTGCGCTGGGTCAGCGCATCCTTAAGAACTTCGTGAGCATCGTCGAGGGGGCCGGCCGATGATTCTGTTTCCCGCAATCGATTTGATCGGCGGCAAGGTCGTGCGCCTGGAGCGCGGCGACCGGAGCCGCTGTAAGGTGTATTCTGACGACCCCGTCGCCGTCGCCCGCTCGTTTGCCGAGCAGGGCGCGAACTGGGTGCATGTCGTCGACCTGTCCGCTGCCTTTGGCGAGGACGAGGACGTGTGCGCTGCCAACTCGGCGGCGATTAAGGCTATCTGCGGCGTCGACGGCCTGTCCGTGGACGTGGGCGGCGGTGCCCGCTCGCTCGCGCGCATCGACGAGCTGGCCGGCTACGGCGCGCGTCGCATCGCGCTAGGCACGGTGCTCGTGACCGAGCCGGGATTTGCCGAGGTGGCGGCGCAAGGCTTTGGCGAGTTACTGGTGGCAGACATTGCCGCCCGTGACGGCCAGGTCAAGGTGAATGGTTGGCGCGACGGCGCGGGTGTGGCGCTCGACGACGCCGTGGCGCAGCTCACCGAGCTGGGCTTTAAGCATCTGGTGTATACCGACATCGCGCGCGATGGCATGCAGACGGGCATCGA
>CATXJW010000064.1 GCA_958370325.1 uncultured Collinsella sp.
TTATCGCCCAGCTCGCCCGCGAGCTCAACCTTAAGGCCGCCAACGTCGAGGCGGCTGTCAAGCTCATCGACGAGGGCAACACCATCCCCTTTATCTCGCGCTACCGCAAGGAGGCCACGGGCGGCATGGATGACGTCGCCCTGCGCGCCCTCGACGAGCGCCTGTCATACCTGCGCAATCTTGAGCAGCGTAAAGAGGACGTCATCCTGCTCATCGATGCCCAGGGCAAACTCACGCCCGAACTCGAGCAACAGATTCGCGAGGCCACACAGCTCCAGCGTGTCGAGGACCTCTACAAGCCCTACCGCAAAAAGCGCATGACCCGCGCGCAGAAGGCACGCGAGGCCGGCCTGGAGCCGCTCGCCAACATGATCATCATGCAGGCCTCGGCCAAGGGCAGCGCGCTCGATACCGCCGCGGACTACGTCAACGAGGAGGCCGGCTTCGACACGCCCGAGAAGGCGCTCGCCGGCGCGGCGGACATCGTGGCCGAGACGGTAGCCGAGGACCCCGAGAACGTCGCCGACCTGCGCGCCTTTACGCAAAACACCGCCGATATCGTCGTCGAGGCCACCGACCCCGCCGAGAAGACCCCCTACGAGCCGTACTACAGCTATGATGAGCCGCTGCGTCGCATCCCCAACCACCGTGTGCTGGCTATCGACCGCGGTGAGCGTGAGGGCAAGCTCCGCGTTCGCGTGAACGTCGACGGCGCTGCCGCTACGGCACGCCTCGGCAGCCGCTGGCCCCGTCGCCAGGGCGTGTTTGCTCCCATCTTCGATGCCGCCATCGCCGATGGTTACAAGCGCCTCATGGCCCCCTCGCTGGAGCGCGAGGCCCGCGCCAAGCTCACCGTCCGCGCGCAGACCGAGGCTATCAACGTCTTTGCCAAGAACCTCGAGGGCTTGCTCTCGGCACGCCCCGTGCGCGGCGCCCGCGTGCTCGCGCTCGATCCGGGCTACCGCACCGGCTGCAAGGTCGCCGTCATGGACGAGACCGGCAAGCTGCTCGACCACAGCGTGGTCTACCCCACCAAGCCGCGCCACGACGTCGCCGGCACCAAGCGCGAGCTCGCTCGCCTCGTCAAGAAGGACGGCGTCAACACCATCGTCATCGGCAACGGCACCGCCAGCCGCGAGACCGAGGAAGTCGTCTCGGAGTTCATTGCCGAGCAGGCGCCTGGGCTACGATACACCATCGTCAACGAGGCCGGCGCGTCGGTGTACTCCGCCTCCGAGCTCGCGAGCCAGGAGTATCCCGATCTGGATGTCACCGTGCGCGGCGCCATGAGCTTGGGTCGTCGCCTGCAGGACCCGCTGGCAGAGCTCGTCAAGATTCCGCCCCAGTCCATCGGCGTGGGCCAATACCAGCATGACCTTGACCAGGCAGAGCTTTCGCGCACCCTGGGCCACGTGGTGGAGGACGTCGTCAACCGCGTGGGCGTCGATGTAAACACCGCAAGCGCGAGCCTGCTGGGCTACGTGTCGGGCATTACGCCAAGCGTGGCCAAAAACATCGTGGCCTACCGCGAGGAAAACGGCGCCTTTACCGATCGCCGCCAGCTTAAGAAGGTCCCCAAGCTGGGACCCAAGGCGTATCTCAACGCCGCGGGCTTTTTGCGCATCAGCGGCGGCAAAAACCCGCTCGACGCGACAAGCGTCCACCCCGAGAGCTATGAGGTGGCCACGTCTGTCCTGGAGCGCGCCGGCGTTAAAGCCAGCGAGCTCAACCGCGGCGGCGTGCCCGACATCGAGCGCCGCCTGGGCAGCATCTCGACGCTGGCAAGCGACCTGGACTGCGGCACCCTCACGCTCATCGACATCGTCAACGAGCTCAAGAAGCCCGGTCGCGACCCGCGCGACGACGCGCCCGAGGTAGTCTTTAGCCGCTCGGCGCTTTCCATCGACGACCTGGAGCCCGGCATGGAGCTCAAGGGCACGGTGCGCAACGTTGTGGACTTTGGCGCCTTCGTCGACGTGGGTGTGCACCAGGACGGCCTCGTACACATCTCCAAGCTGGCCAGCCGCTTTGTCAAGCACCCGAGCGACGTGGTACGCGTCGGTGACACGGTCAAGGTATGGGTCGAGAAGGTCGATCGCGACCGCAAGAAGATCTCGCTCACCATGGTGCAGGGGAAGTAACAGCAAAGGACGAACCACCGCTGCCCATCGTCGAACTTGCAAGTTTTCTCACCCAATGGAAAAACTTGCAGATACCGCAACAAAAATGGTGCCGGCCCATCAAAGAGGCAGCACCAGCCAAGTCTTATTCAGCCCAGAACCTACTGGCAAGCTCGCGTCGGCAGCCCCGGCCTTTCCTTTGCCTAGCGCGACCCTCGCGAAGCGCGTGAGCGATAGGGAAAGGAAAGGCCGGGGCGAACAACCCGCGATGTAGCCAGCGTTCGCGTTACGGCAGGATATGGAAACCGAGCGAGGCGATATCCTTGGCAAAACCGCGCACGGTATCGAGCGAGACCTCGTACGGGTCACGGCCGATGTTCTTACGCTTGGCCAGGATGCTGTTGGGCACCGTGATGATCTGGCAACCGCATCCTTCCGCCTGGTAAATATTGATAAGCTCACGCGTGGACGCCCACAGGACCTCGCAGTTGGGCTTGGCGGCGGCCTTCTTCACCGACTCCGTCATAAACGGAATGGGATCGACGCCGGTGTCAGCGATACGGCCGGCAAAGAGCGAGATGATGGACAGCGTCTCGGCATCAACGGCCTCGACCATCTCGTCGACCTGCGTAGGCGTAAAGATGGTGGTGACGTTGACCTTGATGCCATCGGCCGAAAGCTTGCGCACCAGCTCGGCGGTGGACTCGCCCTTGGTAGTCACGCACGGAATCTTGACGTAGACGTTCTCGGCCCAGGTAGCGATCTCGCGGGCCTCGACCTCCATGGTCTCGACGTCGTCGGCAAAGACCTCAAACGACACGGATACATCGGTGATGTGGGCCAGGACCTCCTTGGCAAACGCGCGGTAATCCGTCACGCCGCCCTTCTTCATAAGGGACGGGTTGGTCGTGAAACCCTGAACGTTGCCGTTCTCGTACATGTCGAGCATGCCCTCGAGATTTGCACCGTCAGCGAACACCTTGATTGCCATCTGCCTGATTCCTTTCGTTAGCATACGGCCGATAAACTGCTAAACACTTTACCTACGTTTATCAAGGCGTGAACTGCGGGTTTTTATCTTCTCGGCGAACGGTTTTGCAGTTTTACCATTTTTATATCGACGCCCCAGCGGCAAAACGTTTTTGCTGATCATCGCGGTTGATTCCGTTCGCGGCGCAGAGACAGCGCTTCACCGGTGCGTTTTCACAACCAGTCCAAAACAAAAAGCGGTGACGCCTCATTTGAGACGTCACCGCTTCCGTGTAGGAGCCGGTTATCGGAGCTCCGCCCGATTAGGGCTTAACGTATGCCTGGATTACTCTTCCTCAACGTGATTGATCACAGCACCCTTGGTGTGGATGAAGTTGGGGACGAAGGCGACGATCAGAAGGACAGCAAGAATCGCGTAGACACCGGTGGTACCGAAGGCCTCGGCAGCGCGGCCAAGCGTAATACCAATGACGGAGAAATCGAAGTCGCCGAACGTAGTGTTCTTGAAGCCAAAGACGTCAAGAACGGGCAGGAGCAGGGCCGGGGCAAAGGTGATGAGCAGGCCGTTGACGAAAGCGCCAAGAGCTGCGCCCTTGCGACCGCCGGTAGCATTGCCGTAGATGCCCGCGGTAGCACCGCAGAAGAAGTGAGGAACCATGCCCGGGATGATGAAGATGCCCAGGGTAGCGCCCACGATGAACATACCGACCACGCCACCGATAAAGGAAGCGACAAAGCCGAGGATGACGGCGGTGGGAGCATAGGGGAAGAAGACGGCGCAGTCGACGGCGGGGATGGCACCGGGGATCAGCTTGTTGGAGATGCCCTGGAAAGCCGGGACCAGGTCGGCAAGGATCATACGAACGCCGTTATAGACGATGGTGACACCAACGGCAAAGGACAGGGCACAGGTCAGGGCATAGACAATCACGTTGTCGCCGCCAGCGGTCTTGGTAACGACCGCAGGATCTGCGATGTAAGCGGCGAAAGCGGTAACCAGGTAGAAGAAGGCCATGGTAAGAGCCGTGGAGATGGTAGTGTCGCGCAGGAAGGCGAACTTCTCGGGAACCTCGATCTTCTCGGTGCTGTTCTCCTCGGCGTCCTTAGCAAAAAGCGTACCGACTGCAGCGGAGATGTAATAGGCGAGTGAACCGAAGTGGCCCATGGCGATTTCATCGCCATCGGTAACCTTCTCGGTGAAACGCTGACCAACGGCGGGAAGCATAGCGCTCACGAGGCCCAGGAACATGCCGCCCACGATGACAAGCTGGACATCCTGGAAGCCAGATGCCTGCAGAACGGCAGACAGCAGGCAGGCCATAAACATGCTGTGATGGCCCGTCAGGAAGATGTACTTAAACTTGGTAAAGCGGGCAATGATAATGTTCACGACATAGCCGAGAATCAGGATCATCATGGTCTGAACGCCGAGGACGCTCTGAGCCATCGAAACAACGACCTCGTTGTTGGGCACGACGCCGGTGATGTGGAAACCGGTCTCGATGAAGGTACCCAGCGGAGCAAGGTTCTCCTGAACAACAGCGGCGCCGGCGGACAGCATGATGTAACCAAGAATGGGCTTCAGGGTGCCCGTCATCACCTTGTGGGCAGGACGCTTAAGCGCGACAAGGCCCACAAAGGCAAATAGACCCATAATCCACGCTGGCTTGGTCAGAATCGATTGGATAAACTCAAGTATGGGAAGGATGGCTTGCATCTGCGCTTCCTTTCTCTCTAACGTGGGCGCGTTTCCCTCTTCCACAGGGAACCGCCCTTTTTTGTGCCGCTTTAGGCGTTAGCGGCGGCCGCCTTGATTGCCTCGAGGGCGTCTTCGCGGATCTTCTTCTTGTTCACATAGCTGCGAACGATCACAACGTTGCCGTGGAGCTCGGGGGCGAGTTCTTTAACGGTGATGAACAGATCCGGATTTGCGGAAGAAGCACCGTTCAGGTCCATAGACTCAACGTCGGCCTTGATGCCCTCCTCCTCGCAAAGCTCCTCGACTTTGCCAGCGAGCATCAGGCTGGACCCGATGCCGTTTCCGCATACGGTGATGATATGCATGGCAACCTTCCTCTCCTACACGTGACGGTTTTCCGTCTATCCAAAAGCGGCGACGCATCGCCGTGCCATTAAGGCCTAAAAGAATGAACGCATGGTCTCCAAAACCTGCTCGGGCGTATCGCATGCGCTGAGCTTGGCAACGCAGTCCTCGTCCTCGAACATCTGCGAAAGCTCCGCCAAGCAGCCAAGATGAGCCTTGGGGTCGGGTGCGCAAATACCCACGAGCACGTGAACCGGATCGAAATCCTCGTGTCCAAACGCAATGGCAGGGTCAAGCGTGACGATACAGATCCCCGCTTCACTCACATTGCCATTTGCCTGAGCGTGGGGCATGGCGATGCCCTCTTCCAAGACCATATAGGGGCCGAATTTGTGAACCGATGAAATCATGGCGTCAACATAGCTCTGGTCGCATTTGCCAGCGTCTACGAGCAACTTACCGCATGCCTTGATCGCTTCCTCCCAGTCGGAGGCCTCGACGTGGCAGGCAACAAGCTCGGGCTTAAGAAGATCGGTCAGCATGCTCGTCCCCTACTCCTCGGGCAGGATATGAAAACCAAGCGCCTGAATGTCGCGGGCAAAGCCCTTGACCGTATCAAGCGAGTACTCAAGCAAATCTTTCCCGAAATTCTTGCGTTTGGCAAGAAGGGCATTGGGGACCGTAATGATCTGGCATCCAACGGACTCCGCCTGGAAGATATTGAGGACCTCGCGCGTAGACGCCCAGAGAACCTCGGCAGCAGGCTTAACGGCGGCCTTCTTTACGGACTCCGCCATGAGGGGCAGCGGATCGACGCCGGTATCGGCAATGCGACCGGCAAAGATGGACAGAATAGAGGGGGTCTCAGCAGAGACGGCATCGACAAACTCGTCGACCTGCTCGGGCGTGAAGATAGTGGTGACATTCACCTTGATGCCGTCGGCAGAAAGGCGCTTGACCAGCGCGGCAGTGGACTCACCCTTGGTGTTGAGCGCCGGGATCTTAACGTAGACGTTGTCTGCCCAGGTTGCGATCTCGCGAGCCTCGGCTTCCATACCCGCCTCGTCGTCGGCGAATACCTCAAAAGAGACCGACACATCAGTAATGTGCTCAAGAACCGTCTTGGCAAAAGCGCGGTAGTCGGTCACGCCGCCGGCCTTCATAAGGGAAGGATTGGTCGTGAAGCCCTGAACGTTGCCATTGTCATGCATGTCAAGCATGCCCTCGAGGTTAGCGCCGTCGGCAAACACCTTGATCGCCATGTTCGGTCCTTTCTCATCTAACACTATTGCTATCGAAAGCCTTCTTCTTTGTTTCAAAAGCTTTTCGGTTTTCTTTTATAAACCATTTCAAAAGCTATCGAAAGCTCAATTGTCAACTTTCCGTGAACGGTCGAATATCGGGCGTGAACGTACTTCTTTTGGGCGGCACCTTCAGAATGAGACTCTTTATAGCCCGTTTACGTGCGAACTATCTGCTACGCATGCATTTGTGACATGCCATTCCGTTCTTTTGATTCATTCGAATTTGCCTTGTTCTTTTCATATCGATACGTTATATTTCGATTACGAAAGGCGCATCTTTTACCTTTTGTTCAAAAGGAGCGGCATATGGCATCTACTTCAGACCTTTCACCGGCCGAGCGTCAGCGATTTATCATGAATTGGCTGGCCGAAAAGCCAAATATCTCGGTATCCGACATCGTTCGCCGTTTTTCGGTTTCGGAAGTCACCGCACGACACGACCTCATCTCGCTGGAATCCGAAGGCAAGCTGCGTCGCGTACGCGGCGGAGCGGTATCGCTTTCTCGCTCCAACGCAATCTCGTATCCCGAGGAGCGCATCAATGTCCAAGTCGAGGCCAAGGAAGCCATCGCCGCAACCGCAGCAACTCTTGTTGATGATGGCGATGTTCTGGTAATTGATATCGGCACCACAGGCTTTTACTTCGCTAAGGCCCTCATGGACAAGCGTGAGATCACCATTATCACCGGCGATCTTGCAATCGCGAACTACGCCAGCTTCAATCTCCCCAATGCTTCGGTAGTGCTGCTGGGCGGCTCCGTGCGCAAGGGCCACCTCTATCTCGCGGGCGCACTAACGCTCGACTGCATGAGCAAACTACATGCCGACAAGGCGTTTGTCAGTGCCGACGGATTCCACCCCGACCACGGTTTTACCGTCGAGCACGACTTCTCGGCCATGATCAAGCATATGTACCTTACCAACTCAAACCAGGGCTACATGATGGTTGACCAGGGAAAGTTCAATAAGACCAGTTTTTATCAGTCCGCGCAGATCGATGACCTCGACGGCATCATCGTTGATGGAGACGACGAGGGCATCATGACGGCGGCGATCGAGAGCAGTCGCAGTCATCCCAAGCTCTATATTGCAAAATAGCTCAAATGGCCGGGTCGCCCCCACTGCGGGCGACCCGGCCATTTATTAAATCAACCCAAAATGGCGTATGGCGGTGACGGTGCCGTCGTGTGCGACATCGTCGGTCACGTAGTCGGCGACCGCCTTGACCTCGGGCATGGCGTTGCCCATGG
>CATXJW010000065.1 GCA_958370325.1 uncultured Collinsella sp.
TTAAGCATCTGGTGTATACCGACATCGCGCGCGATGGCATGCAGACGGGCATCGATGTGGCGGTGTATCGCCATGTGGTCGAGGTCGCGGGCTTTCCCGTCGTGGCTTCGGGCGGCATCTCGACGCTCGACGACATCCGCGCGCTGGCCGCGGTGGGCGAGGGCGCGATTGAAGGCGCCATTACCGGCCGCGCGCTCTACGAAGGCAACTTTACGCTGGCGCAGGCGCTGGCCGCCGCCCGAGGGGATGAGTAGCCCATGCTTACCAAACGCGTAATTCCCTGCCTGGACGTCAAGGACGGCCGTGTGGTCAAGGGCGTCAACTTTGTGAGCCTGCGCGATGCTGGCGACCCGGTGGAGCTGGCGCGCGCCTACGACCGCGAGGGTGCAGACGAGGTCGTCTTCCTGGACATTACCGCGACGAGCGACAACCGCGCGACGACCATCGAGATGGCGGCGCACGCGGCCGAGGAGCTCGCTATTCCCTATACCGTGGGCGGCGGTTTCCGCGACTTGGCGGGCATGCGAACCATGGTTGCCGCCGGTGCCGACAAGGTGTCGCTTAACTCTGCCGCCGTGCGCGATCCGTCGTTGATCAGCCAGGCTGCCGCGGCGTTTGGCAGCCAGGCCGTGGTCGTGGCGATCGATGCCAAGCGCGTGGGGCTGCCCGGGGAGCCGGGCGCCGATAAGTGGGAGGTCTTTACGGCGGGCGGCCGCAACGCTACGGGTATCGACGCGGTGGCGTGGGCCGAGGAGGCGGCTCGTCGCGGCGCCGGCGAAATCCTACTGACCAGCATGGACCGCGACGGCACCAAGGCCGGCTTCGATTTGGCGCTCACCCGCGCCGTGGCGCGCGCGGTGCCGATTCCCGTCATCGCGAGCGGGGGCGTGGGCACACTCGAGCATTTTGCCGAGGGTGTGATCGAGGGCGAGGCCGATGCTGTGCTGGCGGCGAGCGTCTTTCACTTTGGAACCTTCAGCATTCGCGAAGTCAAAGAGTATATGGCCAGCCAGGGCATCCCTGTCAGATTGGATTTTTAAATGGAGCAAGTGACAACTGCGTCCGAGCTTAAATACGACGCCCGTGGGCTGATTCCTTGTGTGGTTCAGCAATATGACACCGGCGAGGTGCTTATGGTTGCCTGGATGAACGAGGAGTCGGTGGGGCTGACGCTCAAGACCGGGACCACGTGGTTTTGGAGCCGCAGCCGTCAGGAGCTGTGGAACAAAGGCGCGACGAGCGGCAACATGCAGGAGGTCAAGGAGCTCTGGGCCGACTGCGATAGCGATACGCTGCTGGTCAAGGTCGACTCGCCGGGTCCGGCCTGCCACACCGGCAACCGTACCTGCTTCTTTAAGCGCGTGGAAGGGGGAGTGCGATGAAAGTCGTGACGCCGTTCGAGGTCGCCGAATGCAACACCGAGCTCCTCCGCGCGGGCGTGCCATGCCGCGTGCACCTGACTGATGCCTGCGGGGCGCAGTCGCTTTGGCTCGAGGCCGAGAAGGAAAGGCTCGATGAGGCCCATGCCGTCATCGTCGAGTTCTTTGAGAAAAAGGGCGCAAAGCCTCGGTTCGATGAGGCCGGTACCTACTTTACGCTGCAGTAACGAGAGGAAATAACCATGGGAGTCAGAACAGCTAACGTGCAGCCGGGAAATATCGGCGAGACGCTGACGGGACTGGCCGAGGTGATTCATAGCCGTCGCAACGCATCGCCGCAGGAGAGCTACACCGCCCGTCTGCTGACCGACGTCGAGGACGAACTGCTCAAGAAGCTTGCCGAGGAGGCGAGCGAGGTGATTATGGCCTGCAAGGACAACGACCACGACCACATCCGCTACGAAGCCGGCGACCTGGTCTACCACCTGCTCGTAACCCTTGAGCGTTACGGCATCACCCTCGACGAGCTTGCCGGCGAACTCAACGCCCGCCGCCACTAGTTAAGCTTTTGGTGCAAGGGGGACAGGATACTTTGCACCAAATGATCCGTTTTCCTCCGTCCCCAACGGATCAAATAGAAGTTGCGGTGGAATAGTTCTTGTTTGATGGCCTTAGGGCTATAAACAGGAACTATTTCACCGCAACTTATGAAGGGGTGGCTAGACAAGGGGCGTGGGCTCCCATTCGCCGGTGGCGTGGGGGATGTCGAAGGTTCGGTAGCCGCAGTCGTAGGCGTGGGCCTGGGCCTCGCGGATGTTCCAGCAGATGTCGCAGGCGCGGTGTGCGTCCGAGCCAAAGGTAATCGGCACTTCGGCATGGGCAAAGCAGCGCAAAAGGCCAGTCACGGGATAGTAGTCGTCGAGACCCTTACGCGGTGCGGCCGTCGAGACCTCAACGCGGCGGCCCGTATCGTGCGCGCACTCGGCCATCTGTTGCCAAAACGGCGCGGGGTCAAAATCGGGCGCAAAGCCTTCCTTCGAAAAGCGCATGACCAGGTCGGGATGAGCCATCACGTCAAAGTTGAGTGAGCTTTCGCAAGCACGGCACCAGTCGTCGACATAGCGCTCCCACACGCCGCGCACGCCCAGGTTTTCCCAAACATGCAGGTTGGTGTCGTCGTCGATCCAACCGCAGCGCGAATCGGGTGTATCGGGACGAGCGACGTCCTCTGTCCCCGCCGTGCCCGCGGCGCCTGCCGCAATATCGCCCGGGTTGCCAATCCAATGCACGCTGCCCAGGCGTACGACTGCGCCCCGGGACCAGCGCTCAACCAAAGGCTCGCAGCCTTCGTACCAATCGCACTCAAAGCCATAGATAAGCTCGAGCTCCGGCGCGATCTGCGCGGCAAGCTTGCGGGCGTCCTCAAAAGCCAGACGATGTGCCGGCAGGTCGCCCTCGACAACCTGCACCTTGCAATTGGAATCCATGCTGGCGGGCAGGGTAAGGTGATCGGTTGAGACCATGACGCGGCAGCCTGCCGCAGCAGCGGCGCGGACGTTGTCCTCAAACGAGGCATGCCCGTCCGAGAACGAGGTGTGGGTATGGCAATCGACCAGCGGGCAAGCAGACATGGCGGCTCCTTTGCGTCAAGCGAATTCGCTCCATTGTAGCGGCGCGGCCCTCGATGCGACGAGCGCGCTGGGGTGTCGGTTTCTTGCGGACAGGGAAAATCGCGCTCATCGCGCTCCGCCACATCCACGCCGCCCGCGATGTGTTAGCGTTTGGATGAACAAAACGAGCCCGCGCGGAAAGGAGCCGGACCGTATGCCATGCGATAGCAAATTCACGCTGTCCCGCGAGACCGATGCGCCCGAAACCATCGTCAAGCTGGAATGCGACATCGACGATGCGTCGCCCGAGGTGCTCGCCTATGCCGCCGACCGCCTGCGCGAGGCCGGTGCGCGCGAGGTACACTGGCTGCCCCTCTATTGCAAGAAGGGCCGTCCCGGCTGGCAGCTGCAGGTAATCTGTACCCACGAGGATATCGATCGCCTGCAGACGATTATCTTTTTGGAAACCACGACCAATGCCATCCGCCGCCAGGTTATGGAGCGCGTTTGCCTATCACGCCGCTTTGAGCGCGTAATGACGCCATGGGGCGAGGTATCCGTTAAAGTGGCCACTCTGCCCGATGGCAGCGAGCGCGCGGCGCCCGAGTACGAGGACTGCGCCCGTCTTGCCCGCGAGCACGACGTGCCGCTTCAGCGCGTGATGCAGGCGGCCCAGAGCGCGGCACTGCGATTTGAATAGCGCGGCCGGCGACATCCAGCGCCCAGCCACATTAGCCCCATCCCGAAAGGATCTCCCCATGAAATACCTCATCGCTTCCGACATCCACGGTTCGGCATATTGGACCGAGCGCCTCTGCTCCGCCATCGAGTCCGGGCAGCCCGACCGCATCGTCCTGCTGGGCGACCTGCTCTACCACGGCCCGCGCAACGACCTGCCGCGCGACTACGCCCCCAAGCGTGTGATTCCGCTGCTCAACGCCCTGGCCGACCGCATCATCGCGGTGCGCGGCAACTGCGACGCCGAGGTCGACCAGATGGTGCTCGACTTCCCCGTCATGGCCGACTACGCCACGCTGTTCGACGAGACCGGCCGCGAGCTGTTCCTGACGCACGGCCACGTTTTTGGTGCCGGCATGCACAACAGCGTCGATCACGCGCCCGCGCTGCCCGAGGGCTCCGCGCTCGTCTACGGCCATACGCACATCAAGGTTAACGAGGAAAGCACCGCGCACCCGGGCCTGTGGCTCTTCAATCCCGGCAGCGTGAGCATCCCCAAGGACGGCACGCACAGCTACGGCATCTACGAGGGCGGCGCGTTCCGCCATGTGATCATGGAGGAGGACTAACCGTGGCACAGCATACGGCTCAGCAAAATGCCGAGGGCTCGCGCGACCTGTCCACGCTGGTCGACGCGTCGGCCGAGCTGCAGCATCTGGTGCAGACCATCTGGCGTCTGCGTCAGCCCGATGGCTGCCCGTGGGACCGCGAGCAGACGCATCAGAGCATCGGCAAGAACATGATCGAGGAGGCCTATGAGGCGCTCGATTGCATCGAGGCGGACGACGTGGCACATCTGCGCGAGGAGCTCGGCGACGTGCTCATGCAGGTGGTACTGCATACGCAGATTGCGGCGGACGCTGGAGAGTTTACGCTTGCCGATGTGGCACGCGATATCGACGCCAAGCTCATCCGCCGCCACCCACACGTGTTTGGCGATGCGGATGCCGACAGCTCCGACGAGGTACTCAAGATCTGGGACGAGGTTAAGCTTGCTGAGAAGGCTGCCAAGGACAAGGCCGTGGCGGCGGGCGAGGCTGCACCCGAGGGCCTGCTCGACGGCGTGCCCACGCATCTGCCGGCGCTGATGCAGGCGCAGAAGGTGTCGCGTAAGGCGGCTGCCGTGGGCTTTGAATGGGAGACGGTCCAGGATGTGTGGGACGAGGTAGCCGAGGAGCGTGCCGAGTTTGAGGCCGAGGCTCCCGGAACGCCCGAGCGCGAAATGGAGTTTGGCGACCTGCTCTTTGCCTTGGTCAACGTTGCGCGCAAAGAGGGGATTGACGCCGAGAGCGCCCTGCGCGCCAGCACGGCGAAGTTCCGTCGCCGTTGGGCTGCGATGGAGGCCGCCGTGCACGAGGCGGGCGATGACCTCGCCGCCTGCTCAACCGCTCAACTCAACGACCTGTGGGACCAAGCAAAAGCAAGCGAGTGAGGCCTGCGTCTCTCACGGCATCCATTCGTAGAGAGGTCTCTACAAGCAAAAAGCCATATACAACGGAAGATGTGCCAGCTGCGCTTCGGCATCCCACTCGATTTGTTTAGGGTGCAAGACGTAAGCCATCCCAATCTTCTTGTTAAAGCGCGCGCGGAATCGGTCGAGGGAGATGGTTCCGTATCTGCGTGGCGACTTAACTTCGATGGGGCTGATGCGCGGCTTTCCGGCGGCATTGACATAGGGTCGGGTAACGAGGAAGTCGATTTCCATGCGCTCCTCCCCCTCCTTCTTTCCGCTTTGGGAATAAAAGAAGAGCCTGTGTCCATTGGCCTTTAGAGATTGGGCAACGTAGTTTTCGGTAAGCATTCCTTCGTTCAATCCGATGTCGCCGCGAAGCACGGCCCTGTAAACGTCTTCATCGGTATCGTTGTTGTCAGAGAAGGCAAGCGTTACAAGCAGGCCGGTGTCTGCCATGTAGCACTTGAGGGCCGTTTGCTCCATGCTGAGTGAAAGGCCCACGCTCGGTTCGCTTGCGGCATAGCAGATATTGGCAATTCGCGCGTCTGCCAGCCAAAAGAAGGCTTCTTCGTAGGTGCGCATGCGTGCGTTTTTATCAAGTGAGGAAAGCTTGAATCGTTTTTCGTGCCTAGAGAGCTGACCCGGGATGCCATCGAGTACGGAGACGACTTTGAATTCGTAACCGGTTGCAAAACGAGAGATATCGTTGCGATAGAGCTGGACGATTCGGCGCTTCGAAGCGTCGACGGGCGCAAAAGCGCGCTGTTCAACATAGATGGATACCGGCTCAGGCATGCCGCCTACGAGCATGTATTCGCGCATAAGGGAGAGCGCTCTGCGATGTAGGGCATCGGGGAGCGGCTTCATCTTGTTAAAACTCATGCGAATGAGATCGGCCAGCCCCTTTTCGTCCATGCCCCAAAGAAACTCCTCAAAGTCGAGGGGCTCAAGTTCCAGAGACTCTTCCTCGGATGGGATGACGATATCTTTAATGTTCTGCTTGATGCTGAGCAGGGATCCAGTTTCGATGTAGTCGTAACGTCCGTCTGCAACGAGATACTTGATGAGTCCGCGTGCTTGCGGGTACATCTGGACCTCGTCAAAGACGATAAGCGTCTCGTGTTCATAGAGTTTGACGTTATAGAAAACCGAGAGATAGAGGAAGAGCGAGTCGAAGTCAGTGCGATAGTCCTCAAAATATTGCTTAACTTCGGCAGGTGCTTGAAAGAAATCAATGACAAGGCAGGACTTGTATTTGGTTTCTCCAAACGTGCGGGCAAGCGTGCTCTTGCCGACGCGGCGGGCTCCTTCAATAAGAAGTGCTGTTTTACCAGCGCTTTCATGCTTCCATTTTAGTAGTTTGTCATAGGCTTTTCGTTTAAGCATGGCTACCTCGTACACGATATCCAGAACTTTTATAACCTGATTATGCACGATATCCAGAACTTCAGACCCTTAGAATTGCACGATATCCAGAACTTTGCACGATGTAAAAGCACATCATCGGCTCTTTCATTCGCAAGCCAGGTAAAGACGGTATGCCGATAGAAGAATTTAATGGGGGGGGGCGACCTCTAGAGATGAATGCTCGGTGCAAAAACAAGCGCCCCAAAGAATGATTTCTCCAATTCATATGTATCCCTCGGCTAACTTAGGGCATAATGCAAAAAGTGCGACATGGCTAACTTACGGAGGCGCACCGACGGTGCGCAGTCGGCCAGTCGCTTGCATCAACTAGGTTTCCAAGTGAGAGGGAGACAACATGAGCGATATTTTGGATGTCTACGGTCGCGAGGTGCTCGACAGCCGCGGCAACCCCACCGTCGAGGTCGAGGTCGTGCTCGAGGACGGTAGCTTCGGTCGCGCGATGGTGCCTTCGGGCGCTTCGACCGGCGCCTTTGAGGCATGTGAGCTGCGCGACGGCGACAAGGGTCGCTACCTGGGCAAGGGCGTTTCGCAGGCCGTCGAGCATGTCAACAACGAGTGCGCCGATGCCGTCGTGGGCCTCGATGCCTTCGATCAGCGTGCCATTGACGCCGCGCTGATTGCCGCCGACGGTACGCCCAACAAAACCAAGCTCGGCGCCAACGCCATTCTGGGCGTATCGCTGGCCGTTGCCCGCGCTGCGGCAGAGTCGGCGGGCCTGTCGCTGTACCAGTACTTGGGCGGCGTTAACGCCCACCTGCTGCCCACGCCCATGATGAACATCCTCAACGGCGGCGTGCA
>CATXJW010000066.1 GCA_958370325.1 uncultured Collinsella sp.
CGGAGAGCACTTAATGTGCTCTCCGTGCGAGTCAGGACTGTCCGAGCAGGCGACCTTATATATTTGCCCTCCCCGGGGCTCCTCGCCAATCCCCCTCAGCTAGTTCTTGAGCGAGTTCAGCGGCGCCGGGAAGCGTCCGCCACGGTGGGCAAGCACGGTGCCGGCGTTGGGGTTCACCGGCATGATGGGCGCACGGCCGAACAGGCCGCCGTACTCGACGCAGTCGCCCACGCCCTTGCCGATGGCGGGAATCACGCGCACGGCCGTGGTCTTATTGTTGATGACGCCGATGGCCATCTCGTCGGCGATAATGCCGGCGATGGTCTCGACCGGGGTGTCGCCGGGGATGGCGATCATGTCCAGGCCAACGGAGCACACGCAGGTCATGGCCTCGAGCTTCTCGAGCGAAAGTGCACCGGCCTCGACGGCGGCGATCATGCCGGCGTCCTCGGACACGGGGATAAAGGCACCCGAGAGACCGCCCACGCTGGAGCTGGCCATGACGCCGCCCTTCTTGACGGCATCGTTGAGCATGGCGAGCGCGCAGGTCGTGCCGGGACCACCGCAGGTGCCCACGCCGATGATCTCGAGGATGCGCGCGACGGAGTCGCCGATGGCGGGCGTGGGAGCCAGCGACAGGTCGACAATGCCCTTCTCGACACCCAGGCGATGGGCGGCCTCGCGGCTCATGAGCTCGCCGGCACGGGTGATCTTAAAGGCGGTCTGCTTAATCTTCTCGGCGACTTCCATCATCGATGCGGAATCGGGCAGCGTCTCCAGGGCTGCAGCCATAACGCCGGGACCCGAGACGCCTACGTTGATGACGGCGTCGGCCTCGCCACCGCCGTGGACGGCGCCCGCCATAAACGGGGAGTCCTCGACCATGTTGGCAAAGCAGACAAACTTGGAAGCGCCGACGGAATCCTCATCTGCCGTAAGCTTGGCGGCATCGATGATGGTCTGAGCCGCCATGAGCACGGCATCCATGTTGATACCGGCGCGCAGGCTGGCGACGTTGACGCTGGAGCAGACGCGGCTGGTGGTAGCGAGCGCCTGGGGGATGGACTGGATGACGCGGCGGTCGGCATCGCCGATGCCCTTCTGAACGAGCGCGGAGAAGCCGCCCAGGTAGTCGATGCCGAGCGTCTCGGCCGCACGGTCGAGGGCATGCGCGATGGGGGTGAGGTCCTCATCCTTGCAGCATGCGGCGATCTGCGCCACCGGGGTGACGGAAACGCGCTTGTTGACGATGGGGATACCGTACTCGCGCTCGAGGTTCTCGGCGGTCTCGACCAGATGCTCAGCTGTGTGCGTCACGTGGTCGTAGATCTTCGTGCACATGCGGTCGAGGTTCTCGTCACCGCAACCCATGAGCGAAATGCCCATGGTGATGGTCCTGATGTCGAGGTTCTGCTCCTCAACCATGCCGCGGGTTTCCGCGATTTCTGCGGGCGTGATCGCCATCCTTGCGCTCCTATCTGCCAAAACGAGCATAGTCTTATCTATTCTAACGTGCCGCACGTGCCAAGTGGCGCATGCGGCACGTTTTGGTGCGGGGTTGTTTCCGTTGTGTTACCGGCCAAAGACCTCTTCGGCGATGCGGGCGCTTTCGGCGGCGTCCTTGGCGTAGTAGTCCGCGCCGATCTGCTTGGCGTATTCGGGGGTGAGCACGGCGCCGCCTACGATGATCTTGACGTCTGGAACCTCGGCATGGAGCAACTTGATGGTCTCTTCCATGGCGACGACGGTGGTAGTCATAAGCGCCGAGAGGCCGACGAGCTTGATGTCACGCTCTCGTACGGTCTTGAGCACCTCTTGTGGGTCGACGTCGCGGCCTAGGTCAAAGACGATGTAGCCGTAGTTGTCGAGCAGCATTTTGACGATGTTCTTGCCAATATCGTGGATGTCGCCCTTGACAGTGGCAACGCAGATCTTGCCCTTGTCGGCAATCTCGCCGGCGGGCATCAGGCGCTTGATGGTGTCGAAGCCCACGCGTGCGGCTTCGGCCGAGGCCATAAGCTGCGGCAAGAAGAACTTGCCCTGGTCAAAGAGGACTCCGACCTCGTCGAGGGCGGGGATAAAGTGATTGTTGATGAGGTCCATGGCGTCGTGATCTGCCAGCAGACGCTCGGTCTCGGCCGCGATCTCGCCCTTGCGGCCCGAGACGACCATGCGACGAATCGGGTCGTCGTTGCCGTCGGTGCCGGTGGTGCCGGCGGCGGGCACAGCGTCGGTCGGTACTGCCTGAGCCGCCGCCGGGTTCGCGGCGATCTTGTACGGATCGGTCCAGCCGGCGTAGCGCTCGATGTATCCGGTCGAGCCCTCGTCCTCAACGCTCAAGACGCGATAACTGTAGACGGTATCCATAAAGCGCTTGGAACCTGGGTTCATGATGGGGGCATCGAGACCTGCGCCAAAAGCGGAAGCCAAAAAGACCGAGCCCAGCAGCGGGCGGGCAGGCAGGCCAAAGCTGATGTTCGACACGCCGAGCGCGCATTTGACGCCCAGGCGCTCCTTGCACAGGGACATGGCGCGCAGGATCTGCTCGGCCTGGCGTTGATTGGTCGAGGCGGTCATGACCAGACAGTCGATGAGGATGCGGTCCGGGCCGATGCCGTAGCGGGCGGCCTCGGTCACGATGCGCTCGGCGATGGCGAAGCGAGCCTCGGCGGTATCGGGGATGCCGCCTTCGTCGAGCGTGAGGCCGACGACGTTGGTGCCGTAGTGGGCGACCAGCGGAAAGATCTCATCCATAATCTGCTGTTTGCCGTTAACCGAGTTGATGATGGGCTTGCCGGCGTATCGGCGCACGGCGGCCTCGACGGCAGCGGGGTCGGTGGAGTCGATCTGCAGCGGCAGGAGCGTGGAGCCTTGGAGCTGTTCGGTTGCCTGCTGGATGATCTTGACCTCGTCGATCTCGGGCAGGCCCACGTTGACGTCCAGGATGTCGGCGCCCTGTTCCTGCTGGCTGATGCCCTGGCTTACGACGTAGTCCAGGTCGCCGTCGCGTAGGGCCTGCTGCAGGCGCTTTTTGCCGGTGGGGTTGATGCGCTCGCCGATGACAGCGATCTTGTGGCCGTCGCAGGGAAGGTCCACGACCGTTTGGGCGCTCGTGACCGACATGCTGGGCTTGCGGTGGCGCGGGCTGGACGTGTGGTTGTCGATAAGCGTGCGCAAGGCCGCCATGTGCGCCGGCGTGGTGCCGCAGCAACCGCCCACGACGCTCACGCCGTCGGCGATCATGCCGGCGACGGCCTTGGCGTATTCGGGAGCCTGGATATCAAAGACGGTGTTGCCGTCGTCGTCCACGCGGGGCAGTCCTGCGTTGGCCTGCACCATGATGGGCTTGTCGGTAACGGTGAGCATGCGTGCGGCGAGCCCTCGGAGCTCGGCCGGTCCCTGGCTGCAGTTGATGCCCAGAACGTCGGCGCCGATAGCGTCGAGCGTGATGGCGGCGACCTCGGGGCTCGTTCCCAGGAAGGTACGGCCGTCTTCCTCGAAGGTCATGGTGGCAAAGACGGGCAGGTCGGAGTTCTCGCGGCAGGCGAGGACGGCTGCCTTGATCTCGGCCAGGTCGGTCATAGTCTCGATAATAAAGAGGTCCACGCCCGCATCGACGCCGGCACGCACTTCCTCGGCAAAGAGGTCATAAGCCTCGTCGAAGCTGAGGGTACCCAAAGGGCGAAGCAACGCGCCGATGGGACCGATGTCACCGGCGACGTAGCGGGCGCCGGCAGCGCGGGCACAGGCGACGGCCGCGGCAAAGACATCTGCCACGGTGGCGGCACCGTCGAGCTTGTGGGCGTTGGCGCCAAAGGTGTTGGCGGTGATCACGTCGCAGCCGGCCTCGACGTATTGGCGCTGAATATCGGTAATGACCTGGGGCTCCTCAAAGTTGAGCAGCTCGGGCAGAGCGCCGGCCTTCATGCCGGCCGCCTGCAGCATGGTGCCCATGCCGCCGTCGAACAGCAGGTGTCCCGTGCCCTCGATGGCGGCGCGCAGGCGATCGTCCTTAATGCGAAGGTCGTCGATCGTGCGCGTCTTGTATGCAGCGCCATTACGACGGGCAGCATCAACGGGCGCCGCCAGTGCGGCGCCGTCCAGATCGTGAGTGATAAGCGGAGTAAACATCAATGAGCTCCTAATGGCTGGAATAGCAGGTGGTGTGGGCGGCGCGGAAGCGGCAGTGCTCGCGCATGCGGCAGATATTGCAGGTGGGGCGGCTCTGGGCGTCGTGGACCTCGCCGTCAAACAGACCGATCACCGCGGTCACGCTCTTGGTGGGCATGAGCAGGCTGGTGGGTGTGACGGTAAGCCCGATGAGCCGCGTGGCGTTGAGTGCAGCCACGATTGAGCGCTGGGCCGTAAGCGGGCAGTCGCCGTAGCCGGGGCTAAAGCGCCAGTTACCGGCGAGTCCGTGTGCCGCGGCCGCAGCCTTGACTTGCTGGTCCATCTGCTCGACAGCGGCTTCTACATAGGCAGAGCATGCGGCGTCGAGCACGGCTCCCTCCAGGGGCTGCTGGGCTCCCGTGGTGCGCAGGCGACGCTCGGCGTCCATGCCGAGGGTGCATGCCATGAGCGCGGCAAAGTGGGCGTCTTTGAGATGGCGATAGATATCGCGACCACGCAGTTCAACGTTGGTGCCAACCAGACGGATACTGGGCTCTCCCTGCTCGTCCACGCCCGTGGCATCGACGGCAAACACGCGGCGCACGCCACGGGGCTCAATGTCCAGTTCCAGGCGCTCAACGACAAGCTCAATACGCTGCGACAGCTCGGGTTCAATCTGCTGGCCGCCGTAGCCCAGGTAGCGCAACATCTCGGCACGATCGACGCGGGGATGGTGGGCGGTATCGATACGATAGAGCGCCGGCGACGCAAGGTCGGCCGGCACTTCGACAGCGGTTGTATCGATGTGCGGTTTTTCCATTACCCCAGGCGCTCCATAATGGTTGCGGCGATCGCAGGACGATTCATAGTGTACAGGTGAAGGCCGTCGGCGCCGTGCTCCTTGAGGTCGCAAAGCTGACGGGCGGCATAATCTACACCGGCTGCCTGCAGGCTCTCGGGGTCGTTCTCGTACTTGGCGAGAATCTTGATGACGGGGGAGGGTAGCGATGCGCCGCACATAAAGACCATGTGGCTGATCTGCGACTTGCCCATAAACGGCATGATGCCCGCGGTAATGGGCACGGTGATACCTGCCTTGTCGGCAAGCTCGCGGAAACGGTAGAAGCACTCGTTGTCAAAGAAGAGCTGCGTCACAAAGAAGCTCGCGCCGGCATCTTGCTTTTGCTTGAGGTGCTCGACCGAGAGGTTGAGGTCCTCACAGGCAATGTGGCCCTCGGGGTAGGCTGCGGCGCCCACGCAAAAGCCGGCGTCGACGAGCTCGGGGATGAGGTCACGGGCGTAGGCGTAGTCGGAGGCGGGTTTGTCGTCCTCAGTCGCGCCAGCGGGCAGGTCGCCGCGCAGGGCCAGGATGTTTTCAACGCCGGCTGTGCGATACTCGTCGATCTTGGCGGCGATATCGGCGTGCGAGCGGCCCACGCAGGTAAGGTGCGCCACGGAGGGCGTATCGAATTCGCTCGTAATCATATGCGCGATGGGGGCGGTGGTGGCACCGTTACCCGAGCCGCCAGCGGAACAAGTGACCGAGACAAAGCTCGGCGAAAGCTTGCACAGGTTGCCCGCCACTTCGCGAGCCGTATCGAGGGTAAGCTCACCCTTGGGCGGGAACATCTCAAACGAAACGGGCGTGGTGCCCTGGGATGCTGCCTGCTTAAAAACCTCGTCGACGCGCATATCGTGCTCCTCTAGATACGTAATAGTGTGATGTGTTGTAAGGATTCTACAGCACCACTGTGTCACGGTGGAGTTTCACTCGCTATTTGGGGATACCAATCAAAGATGCCCTACTATCGGCATTTCCTATAACAGGGCGGTCAATCTAGGATGGGGCTATAAAGACTGGTATCTGATGCGAAATACCAGTTAATAGAGCCCCATCCCAAATTGACTACCCTTAAACCATGGGGAGAGGTCTGCAATTTATACAGTTGATTGGCTGTTGAGGGCGGCAACGCCGCCGCGATGCGGTAACCTCATTGATTGGTTTCGTGACAGCAACATAACGGTAATGTTGCGGAAACACGACGAGCCTAATCTATGACTCGTTCGTTAGTAATCAACACCGCTTCTCACGCGGTGCCGATACGAAGGGAGTTCCGTATGGCCGAACTTACTGACCGCTTCGGGACCATGGTGTTCTCTGAGGAAGTCATGAAGGACTACCTCCCCAAGGACATTTGGAAGCGCCTTGCTGCAACCCTCGAGGACGGTGAGCCGCTCGACCTGGATGTGGCCAACGCCGTTGCCCACGCCATGAAGGTCTGGGCCATCTCCAAGGGCGCGACGCACTACGCGCACTGGTTCCAGCCGCTTTCGGGCATTACTTCCGAGAAGCACGACAGCTTCCTCGAGCCCAACCACGACGGCACCGCCATTACCAAGTTTACGGGCAAGAACCTCATCCAGGGCGAGCCTGATGCCTCGAGCTTCCCCAACGGCGGCCTGCGTGCCACCTTCGAGGCCCGTGGTTACACCGCTTGGGATCCCACCAGCCCTGCCTTCATTAAGGACGATGTCCTGTGCATCCCCACGGCTTTCTGCTCCTACACGGGCGAGGCCCTGGACAAGAAGACCCCGCTGCTGCGCTCCATGACCGCGCTCTCGCGTGAGTCCAAGCGCGTTCTGGCGCTGTTTGGCAAGACCCCCAAGAAGGTCGTTCCTTCCGTGGGCGATGAGCAGGAGTACTTCCTGATCAAGAAGGACGC
>CATXJW010000067.1 GCA_958370325.1 uncultured Collinsella sp.
ATCACAACTTCACGTCCATCAGGCGTAATGCCCGTAATATCGATGTCGTCCGTGCCAATCATAAAATCGACGTGCGTGCTCGAGACGTTTACGCCATGCTCCAAGAGCTCCTCCTTGGACATGTCATACCCACCCTCGATGCACTCAGGGAAGCCGACGCCTAGCGCAAGGTGGCAGCTGGCGTTCTCGTCATAGAGCGTGTCATAGAACAGAACGCCACTTTCGCGGATCGGAGTGTTCTTGGAGATGAGCGCGACCTCACCCAGATGAGCGGCACCTTCATCGGTGTCAATAATGCTCGCAAGCGTCGCCTTGCCCACGCGGGCATCGTAGTCCACCACGCGGCCGGCCTCAAACTTAATCCAAAAATCGTCAACCTTGTTACCGTGGTGAATGAGCGGCATGGCCGAGTACACGATACCGTCGACACGCATACGATCAGGCGAGGTGAAGACCTCCTCGGTGGGGATGTTGGGGAAGAAGGGGTGCCCATCGGGCGTCTTGCCCTTGCCGCCGGCCCACTCGTGACCTTTCGTCATGCCAATCGTCAGATCGGTTCCATTTGCCGAGGTGTAATGCAGGTAGTCGAAACGATTGTCGTTCAGGAAACGCAGGTTCTTTTCGAATGCGGCGTCATGGAGTTCCCAGTCGCTCTCCGGGTCCTGGCCATCGGCGCGAGCGGTGTGCAGAATCGCATTCCACAGCTTATAGATTGCAACCTCATCGGCGTCTCCCGGGAACACCTCGCGCGCCCAGGCAACGACCGGCGCGCCGGCGATGCACCACGGGTTGATGTTGTAGTCCAGTCCGCGACGGAAGACCTTGCACTGCGTGTTCCTTGCCTTAGAAGCTGCAGCAGGCTTAGCGGGATCGATGCCCTTAAGGGCGGCAGGGTCCGCACCCTCGATAAAGATAAAGCAGGCACCATCCTGGGCCAGTGAATCAAGCTGCAGGCGCTTCCACTCGGGCGTCTGCTCAAAATAGCTTTTCTCGACATGCTCGTACGTGAGCCTCGTCACGGCGTCATCGGCCCAAATAACCGTCACGTGACCGGCACCGGAGGCATAGGCCTCCGCGACCACCACGCGCGCAAACGGCGCGCACTCGACCGGAGACTGAACGACAACCTCCTGGCCGGGCTTGACGTTTACGCCCTTGCGGACAACCAGGCGCGCATAGTTTTTAATCTTGGGCTCTAGGGCCTTCATGCCCTCCAGAGCCTCTTCGACCGTCAGGGCAGCTCGAATCATGTGCCACTCCATCTATCTATAGAACAGTAAAAAGGCGCGCCGCAAAAACGACGCGCCTTATATCTTAGCGATAAGTATGCATGCAAATGCTACTTCTTCTTGGAGTCCTTCTTGTCCTCCTCGGCAGCCGAGCGCTCGATAAGGGCGTTGAGCTTGTTCTCGGACATGCCCTCGGCCTGCGTGCGGTACATGTTGCGCAGGGGACGAATACGAACGAAGTCGTAGATAAAGTCACCCAAAATGACGACGTAGGACAAAACGATGCCGACCATCTGGACGGGGCTGGACACCATGCCAGCGGGAGCGAAGTACAGCGAAGCCCAAATGGCCACGACGAGCACCATGCCGATAGTGAGCACGGCCCACCAGATGCGGCGGCGCTTGGTGTAGTCCTCATCCTGCTTGAGAAGGATATTCGACACCGTGTAGATGCGGTCCTCGCGGGCGCGCTGCTTAGCCTTGCGGGCGCGCTTCTCCTCTTTAGAGAGGCCCTCGAGGTTCTCGCCCTTCTCGAGCTCTTTGCGGCGTGCCTTAGACGAAGCCGGCACGACGCGGACAGAGCTCGCTGCCTGACGGGCGGGCTTGGCGGATGCGGCGGACTTGCGCGCAACCCCGGTAACCTCGTGGGATTGCGTGCGCTTGTTCGTGGCGCTACGGGTACTCACTTATGCGTTCTCCTTCATGCTTGTGAACTGGGAGCCCGTAATGATCTGGAAGGCCTCGCGATAGCGCTCGGACGTGCCATCGATGACCTCGGCGGGCAGGTGCGGGGTCTCCCCCGTCATATCCCAGTTGGCTTTGAGCCAATTGCGGACGAATTGCTTGTCGTAGCTGGGCTGAATCTTGCCCTCCTCGTAGCTGGCGGCAGGCCAGAAACGGCTGGAGTCAGGCGTGAGGCACTCGTCGATCAGCGTGACCTTGCCATCGATGACACCAAACTCGAACTTGGTGTCGGCAATGATGATGCCACGGGTCGCTGCATACTCGGCAGCAGCCTTGTAGATCTTGAGGGAAAGGTCGCGAATCTGTGTGGCAATGTCCTCGCCCACGATCTCGCAGCAACGCTCGAACGAGATGTTCTCGTCGTGGTCACCGATCTCGGCCTTCGTGGACGGCGTGAACAGCGGCTCGGGAAGCTTGGAAGCCTCGGTCAGGCCCTCAGGCAGTTGGATGCCGCAGACGGTGCCGTTCTCGTCGTAGGTCTTCTTGCCCGAACCGGTCAGATAGCCGCGGACGATGCACTCGATAGGAATCGTCTGGGCCTTCTTGACCAGCATGGCGCGGCCAGCGAGGTAGTCACGATACTCAGCAAACTCCTCGGGGAAATCCGCCGGATCGATGGAGACGAGGTGGTTGGGGACGATATCGGCAAACTTGTCGAACCAGAACGCCGAGATGCGGTTGAGCACCTCTCCCTTAAACGGAATCTCGTCGGGAAGAATAAAGTCGAACGCAGAAATGCGGTCGGTGGCGACCATCAACAGGTTTTCGCCGGCATCATAGATATCACGAACCTTGCCACGGGAATCCGGACGACGCTCCATCGTTGTCACGTGAGTCACTCCTTACCAAAATACGACAGTAATGCGGGTTCTTTCCCGCATGTTTTCGCAAACTCGGAGCGGCAGGGACGAAACCCCTCCTTCACCGAATAGCGAAAAGCTAGTGCTCCATTGTAGTAGATGCCGCGTCCGCCGTGTGCTCGCGAGGCAGATGAATCGTAAAAGTCGTACCCTTTCCAAGCTCCGACTCCACGGATATGTAGCCGTGATGACGCTCGACGATCTGCTTGGTCACGGCGAGGCCCACGCCCAGACCGCCCGCCTCACGGGCACGGCTGGCATCGGCGCGCCAAAAACGGCCGAAGATGCGCGACAAGTCATCCTTGGCAATACCGATGCCGGTATCAGAAACGGCGACGCTGACGTGTTTGCGGTCACTGAGCACCGACACCACGACCCAACCGCCCTCGGGGGTGTAGCGCATGGCGTTACTCATGAGATTGATGACGCATTGTGTGATCATGTCGGGATCGGCTTCGACGACATCGTCGTGACCTTGGGTCTCGTCAGCAAAGCGCAAGCGCAGATCGCGGTCGACAAACAGGCGCTCCTGGGCATTGACGATGGAACGCACGAAAGGAACCATGTCCACCGGCTCAAGGTTGAGCGGAGCCGTGCTGTTTTCCATGCGCGATAGATCGAGCATCTGCTGCACCAGACGAGCCAGGCGACGCGTCTCGGAAGCAACAGTCTCCAAGTGCTCATCGTCGGTAGGATATACGCCATCCTGCATGGCCTCGACCGTTGCGAGCATGGCCATAAGCGGAGTACGAAGTTCGTGAGCCACGTCCGAGGTCAAACGTTTCTCGTGTTTCATATCCTTCTCGAGCGAAGTGGCCATCTCATCGAAGGTCTCACCCAGCTGATCAATCTCGTCATCGCCGCGCAAGCCCGTACGAGCAGACAGATCGCCATCGCGAATTTGCTTGGCCGTGCTGGTAATACGGTGAATCGGCTTGGTGAGCATGCGCGACACGAGTGATCCGATAACGACCGAAATGCAAACTGCAACAACCGCAGCAAGGGCCATGGCGTTAAAGGTCTTCTCCCTAAACGCAGAATCTGCCTTGGTGAGCAAGGCATCGGAGCCGATGGCCCACAGCTTTACCTGTCCGACATGCTCGCCGGAAGATGTTATGATTTCGACGTTTGCAACGCTATCGGAGCCGGTGGGAGCCGACGAGACCGGACTATGCGATGCTTTTTTCCCGCTCGAGCTGCTCGACGGCGATTCGTTTTCGCGCACATCGGCGGTCGCGCTTGCCGAAGGCCATGAGTCGTCATAAACGACAACGCCTTTCTTGTTGACGACCTGCATACCCAAATCGTCGGACACCAAACTCGATGTCGCGACCGTACGTAGCTCGCCCGCAGTCCAATTGCCGTTTTCCTCATACGACGTCGCAAGCTTTTCGGCAGCGGAATTTGCGATTTCGACGATATTAGAGCGCGTGTAATCCGAAAAGACCGTGCCCCACACAACAGAGACCACGCCCACCAGCACCAATACCGTCATGAGCGATGTCAGAGCAAAAGCAAGTGCCATGCGCGAGGGATAGCTCATCGTTGGCCGTGAATCGGAACGAGGCGTGTTCCAACTAGCCTTGGAACCCGCCTCGCTCTCCTGCTTGTGCTTTTGTCCGATTTCAAAGCGCGCAGGTGTCATATGTGATTTCCCTATTTCTCGTCCGACTTATCGGTCTTGGCCGGAGCCTCGAAGCGATAGCCGACACCGTGGACGGTGTAGAGCCACTTGGGCTTCTTGGGATCATCGCCCAGCTTGGCGCGAAGGTTCTTCACGTGGCTATCGATGGTGCGCTCATAGCCCTCAAAGTCGTAGCCGAGCACCTTCTCGACCAGCTCCATGCGGTTGTAGACGCGACCGGGGTGACGGGCAAGCGTGGTGAGCAGCTTAAACTCGGAAGCCGTCAGGTCGACTTCCTTGCCCTCGACCAAAATCTTGTGGCCCGAGATATCGATGACCAGATCGCCGAAGTCGAGTACCTCGACGGCTGGCTCGTCGGCCTGATGGGCACGGCGGAACAAGGCGCGTACGCGCGCGACAAGCTCACGCGGCGAGAACGGCTTAATCAGATAGTCGTCGGCGCCGAGCTCAAGACCGATAATACGGTCCTCGATCTCGCCCTTGGCAGTCAGCATGATGATGGGGACATCCGAGGTATCGCGAATGGTGCGGCAAACGCGCTCGCCGGGGATCTTGGGGAGCATAAGGTCGAGCACGACCAGGTCAAACTGATGCTTCTCGAACTCCTCGATCGCGGACTGGCCGTCGCCGACACCCACAACCCAGTAGCCTTCGCGCTCGAGATAGGCAGCGACGGCGTCACGGATTGCCTTCTCATCCTCGACCAGCAGAATCTTTTTTGCATCTGAAGCCATAACACGGCCCCCCTGTCTCAATCAGCTAAGAACAAGCCCATTTTAACGCACCTGAGCCCGCCGGATGCCACTATGACGCGGCAGCTCGGCGGGCGGTACTCACAATTACAACGCGTTTATTCCCCTGTTGGCGCCTTTTTAACCCCTCTAAGCTTAAAGAGAGAATAGGCGTGCGGTGACCGTCTCGGGTATACCCTGGCTGTTGCGCACCGTGGCGTACGTAAGGAATGAGTCCGATTTTCCCGCCGTAGCTGGATAATCGCCATATTCCAAAGCGCGGTCGGGCGACAACAGCGAGCCATAGGTCTTGGCAGAGGTGTCGATGAGAAAATGCGATGCCTGTACCTTAACGAGATATTTATTCTTCTTGCCGGCAGCACATGCGAGCGGCTCGCGGGACAGAAAGAGGTATGGCCCTCCCTCATTACCGATATACGTGCCCATGTTGCCCAGGCTGCCCACGCCACTATAGGTCGCCTCGATAGAAAACACGAAGGTATCGCCCATATATACGGCCTCGAAAGGCGAGACTGACGAGGGAAGGACTAGCTGGGCACGTTTGGTGTTGTTGCCATCGGTCAGATCGATTGCCGTTATGCCGTAGTAGACGCCTTCGTCGTTGCGGACACGCGGCGAGATGGTCAAAATGCCGTCGCTCGCGCGCGGGGCCGATGCAAAGCGGCCCATCGATTTCCAAATTACCTCGGCCTTGGATTCATCAAGCGAGCGACGATAGCAAAACGAATCACTACTCGTTTTATTGCCGCCTGCCGAAGGCATTTTATACCAGATGACCGATGACCCGAACGCCGTAAACAGGGGCGGATCATAATCCTTGCCACCTCGATCGAGCTCAGCCACGTCGCCAGAGAGCGAGGCGCCCGACAGATTTTGAGCGTAGAGCTTCCACGATGAATTGGCAAAGTTCATCTCAACCCACGCAAACACGCCATCGCCGGCACGGACATCGTAAAAAGCATATCCCGTGCCCTCGATAGGATCCTCGATTAATGTGGTAAGCGAGCCATCGCCCAGGTTGAGCACACCAAGCGTATTGGCATGCAGGGCAGAAGCAGGCGCCATCATCGCGGCGGCGTAGTCGCCATCGCAGTAGTACAGCAGCGTGCCCAGCGGCAGCGTCCACGACGCCGCCGGCTCAAGATCGATATCAACAGCTTCGTACTCATCAGTGATCGAGACAATCTTCGAATCGTCCTTGATAACCTGCGGCTCGCCGGCGGCATCGTCGCTGGTGCCCGTTTTTTTCGAGCAACCGGCAAGCACCGTGGCAGCGCCCGCGGCAGCACCGCCGAGCACAAAGCCACGGCGCGATATTCCATTCTTGATGTGGTCGGCGATACCCATTAGGCGATCTCGGCGCGAGCGGCCTCGAT
>CATXJW010000068.1 GCA_958370325.1 uncultured Collinsella sp.
CCGCGTCTTCCTCGCGAGCCAGGTCGGGGCGATGCGTGGGCGCAGGCGCCTGGGCGCCTTGCGCGGGCACGTCGAGAATGCTGAAGGATGCCGTGCTGCCGGGGTCGATGTTATGGCGCGGTTGCGGGGTCTTGGCCGGCGAGATGGACATGTCCGCAGGCTCACCGAGTGTGGCCGTGGCATCGGCCTTTGCCTCGTCGGCCTCGGCCTGAGCCCAGGCCTGTTCAAAGGTCAGGGGCTCGGCGGCATCGGAGGCGGCGTCCGTCTCGGCGGCATCGTTGCCGGTCTCGTCCTCGTCGCCCGATGCGTCACTCGGCAACGGCTCGTCCCACTCCTCGTCCGGAGCTTCGCCCTCGCTATACCACCATTCAAAGTTATCGATATCCATACGGGGCGCCCCTTAGGCCTCGCAAATAAACACTTGCTAGCCTTATACCCCCAGATGGCACGGAAGCTCACCCGCGCCGGGCACGAAAACCGTCACAACATTCGACGCTTTTCCTCGATTTCGAGATTTTCATCGAATGTTGTGACGGTTTGGGCAGCAGCCACACCACGAATGTGACGAAGGAGCAGCCCCCTTGTCACATCTGGAGGGCGACGGGGATTTGGATGCAGCAGAAGTCCTCTTGGTGGGACTCGTCGTAGCTCGTGGTATCGAGGTAGCAGAAATCGAAAGCGTTGCCGATGGGCCGGAGCGCGTGCTTGTCCATGCAGGCCACGACGGCGCGGATGCCCTCGGGCTCGTATGGCATACCCCAGCGGCTCATGCACAGGTACGTGCCCTCGGGCAGTACCTCGACGCCAATCTCCGCCAGCTCGGCAGAATCGCTCGGCAGCATTTCCTCGGCACCGCGCGGCAGCACGGCAAAGGAGCCGGCACCGGCGATGGGGTCGTCGGAATGCAGTACCTCGCGACGCAGCATGGCACCCCAGCCGCGCATGGGGCGCGTACCCGTCAGCGCACGCATGCGCAGAATCGCCCGCATAAGCGTGGGATGAAGCATCGAGCGGCCGCGCTCGATGTCGCCCGGAAATTCCTCAAAGACCACGTAGCGGCGCTCAAACTGCTTGAGCTCCGGTTTGCCCTCGCGCTCGCGCCAATAGACCGCCTCGTCGTAAAAGCTCAGACGCTCCTGCACGCTCGCGCGCTCGGCTTTGAGCCCGGCAATCTGATCATCGAGTGCCTGCACCCGCGAGCGCAGGTGATCGGTCATCTCGCCAATGTCGAACGTCGAGGTCAAGCGGTCGATCTCATCGAGTTCGAGCCCCAGGTCGCGCAGCATGCAGATCAGACGCATGAGCGGGATCTGCGTGGGCGAATAGAAACGGTAGCCCTTCTCGTTGACCACGGCGGGCTTAAACAGGCCGATCTTGTCGTAGTAGATGAGCGTTTGGCGCGAAACGTTAAACAAGCTCGCCATCTCGCTAATCGCATACATACCCGTCTGCATAAGTCCTCCCGACACACCAAAGCCCGCCGTCCACAGGGGCAGCGGGCCCAAACACTACTCGTATCCTACCCTAAATGCGCCTATGACCAGCGCTTATAGTTTTCACACGACACGCCAACGGCCTCGAGTGCCTTGGCGGCGATGTGATGCACCGCGTCATCAAGCGTGGCGGGGCCGTTGTAAAACGTGAGCATGGGCGGCATGAGCATGACGCCCGGCACGCGCGCCAGGCGCGCCATGTTATCGATGTGAATGGCGCTGAAGGGCGTCTCGCGCACCATGAGCACCAGGCGGCGCTGCTCTTTCATCTGCACGTCGGCCGCGCGCAGCAACAGGTTTTCGCTGTAGCCGCTCGCGATGCCGGCAAGCGTCTTCATGGAGCAGGGCGCCACGATCATACCGTCGACCGGATAGGTACCGCTTGCGATGGCGGCGCCGATGTTCTTGTTGTCGTAGACCACATCGGCATAGCACGCAAACTCGTCGGGCGTCATGCCGAGCTCCTGCTCGATGGTGATCTCTCCCCCGCGCGTGACGACAAGTGCCGACTCGGCACCGGCCTGGCGCAGGCATTTGAGGCACTCAAGGCCCAGCGCGGCACCGCTGGCGCCCGAAACGCCAACGACAATGCGACGGGGACGGACATCAAAAGGCATATCCCTGCTCCTTAAAATCCATGGCTATCGGTCTGATTGGTATCGCTCAATAGGCACACGTCAGCGAGCCGGCTCCAAGTGCCCCAGGTCGCCGTGAAAGAGGAGCGACGCGTACTTCTGTACGCGAGCGACGGTTTGAACGGCGAGATGGGGTGCTTGGGGCCGGCGCAGCGTCGACCGGTGCGGCGTTTGTTAAAACGCCGCAATCTCCCTAGCCCACTTGTCCTTGTCGATCTCCATGAACTGCGAGCGGATGAAGTTCTTCTTGAGGTCGAACGGAACCGTGCAGTCGAAGATGGCCTTGCAGGCGATGCCATGCTCGCGAATCGAAGAATCGAATGCGGGGTCGTTGGACGGGTCGAGCACGTGGCAGTGGCAGCCGGGGATGGTGATGAGGTCCACGTCGGCCTGGAAGCGCGTGGTCATGGCCCACATCACGTCGCTCATGTCGAAGATGTCGACGTCCTCGTCAACAAGGATCACATGCTTGAGCTCGGAGAATGCCGAGAAGGCGAGCATGGCGGCGTTGCGCTGACGGCCCTCGTCATTTTTGCTCGACTTCTTAAACTGCATGATGGCAACGAACTTGCCGCCGCCGCAGGGGGCAGCGTGGACGTTGAGCAGGCGGCCCGGGATAGCGGTCTCGACCATCTTGTAGATGGAGGCCTCGGTGGGGATGCCCGCCATGGAAACGTGCTCGTGCGAAGGACCGATGCAGCTCTCCATGATGGGATTGACGCGCGTGGTGACGGCGGTGATCTTGATCACCGGGCAGACCTTGGCGCCACCGGTGTAGCCGGGGAACTCGGGCATGGCGTAGCCGTGGCCGTTGACGTCCTCGTTGATGGTCTCGTCGTGCATGAGGTAGCCCTCGAGCACGTACTCGGCATTGGCGATGCACTTCTGCGGAACGGTAACGCAGTCGGCAAGCTCGACGGCGTGGCCGCGCAGGGCGCCGGCAATCTGCAGCTCGTTGAAGCCGAGCGGCGTGGTGGGAGCTTCGAAGCCGCAGCACATGTACACGGCAGGGTCCAGACCGATGGAGATGGAGATGGGCATGTCCTCGCCGCGCTGGCAGTACTCGTCAAAGAACGCGCCCAGGTGACGGCTGCCCGGAGTGATCCACATGGCGAGCTTGTCCTTGTCGACGCAGGAGAAGCGGTGGATGGTCACGTCGGACTGGGAGCCGTCGGGGCTCGTGCCGTAGGCGAGGCCCATGGTGATGTAGGGGCCGCCGTCGACGGGCGTGTTGGTGGGAGCGGGAACAATCTTGCGCAGGTCAAAGCCCTCGTCGGTCGCCTTGTACACGACCTCCTGGCAGTCAATGTGCGCACCCTCGGCGATCTGCTTAGGCGCGATCAGGTTCTCGAAGCGTTTACCGATCTCGAGACCCAGGTGCTCCTCGTCCAGGTCGAGCAGGGCGGCAACGCGCTTGCGGCTGGCAAGCATGCCGATGCAGACCTTGGCATCGTCAAAGCCCTTAACGTTGTTGAAGACCATCGCCGGACCCTCTTTGGTCGGACGCATAACGGTGCCGCCGGCGCCGACGTGACGATAGACGCCCGAGACCTCGGCATCGGGATCGACCTGGGTGCCGGTCTCGAGCAGCTGGCCCGGCATCTCGCGCAAAAAGTCGAGTGCGGAGCGCAGGTCGTGGATCTGGGAAGCATCGGTAGTGGACATAGCGTGCTCCTTTCGGGAGAGTGCCCGGCGGCGGGAGTGCCGCCGGGCTGGGGGACGTAGTGGGGCCACGGCGCTCATAGATGGGGCGGTCGGGCACTCGCAGTTCAAGCACTCGGCTAATTACAGCCAAGCACTCGACCGTTTACATCAGGCCAAAGAGGTGGAACCAGGCGGCCTCGACCAGCACGACGATAAAGACGACCGCAGTGAGGGGAATGCCCATGCGCATGGCCTCTTTGGAGGTGTAGCCGCCGGCGTCCTTGCCCTCGCCGATAAGGATCGGCAGGTTATGGAACGGCAGGATGTAGTGGATGTTGATGGACGTGAAGACGATGAGCGCCACAGCGAGCGGGCTCACGCTGGAGCCGGCCGCGAAGCTGATGAACGCCGGCACGCACACGCCGAGCACGGCCATGACCGAGCCCATGAACATGTGGATGATCATGGAGAGCGCGGCGACGAGCAGGGCGAACAGGAAGATGTTCTCGGGCACGGAGCTGGGAAGCACGACGTCGGCGATCCAGGCGTTCATGCCGGTGGCACCGCCCACGGAACCCACGGCCATGGCGGCCGTCAGGAACATGAGGGACTTGATGTCGACGGCGTTCCAGCTGGCGGGCGCGAGGACCTCGCCGATGATGGGCATGGCGAGAGCGACGCCAATGGCCAGGGTGACCCAGCCGATGTAATCGCCCGAGACGGTGAGCCACAGCGCGATGGCGATGACGAGCCACACGATGGTGCGGATCTCCTTGACGGAGAGCTTACCGAGCGCGGCCTGCTTGGCCACGATCTGCTCGCGATCGTAGACGAGCTCCTTGCTGGGCTTAAAGAGAAAGAGGCCCAGGAACAGGGTGCACAGCAGCGCGACCAGCATAGGCACGCTCATGTACAGGAACCAGTCGACAAAGGACGGGCTCATGCCGCCGGCCTCGGCGCTGTACTGCGCAACGAGCGGGTTGAGCGTGGAGTCGCCCGTCAGGAAGAACATAGAGCCCGGGGCGGCAGCGGCAAACACAAGGAAGCCGAGCTTGCCGCGGTCGTCGTCACCGTAGCCGGCGGACTCGGCAATGACCGAGACGACGGCGAGGATGAGGAAGGCGCGGGGGAACGGATGCGGGATCAGCAGCGACAGCACAAAGGTGAGCGCGAAGATCGAGATGATGAGCGACTTGGCGTCGCGCACGAACTTGAGCATAAACGCATAGGCGATGCGCTCGCCCAGGCCCGACTCCTTGACCGCACTGGCGATGAGGTAGGCGCCGATGACGAGCCACATAGTGGCCTTAGTCCACGAGCTAAACGTGGAGGCGACCGTCGCCGAGATGCTCGCGGCGCCCGTGTCGTCCACGCACACCTTAAACAGAACGAGCAGCGCGCAGTAGAGCAGGCCCACAAAGCCCGGCTGTGCCACGCCACACGCCCAGAACACCACCGTGGCGAGCGTCAACGCCAGACAGGTCTGACCGCCGACCGTAAGCTCGACCGTCGAGCTCAGCTCCGCCAAAGGAAGAAACTTCACCAGCAAAAAGACAACGATACCCAGCACAAAGCCAATTTCGCGCTTGGTGATCTTAAACGCCTTCTTTTCCGCTTCCATCTCCCCACCTTTCTTATTGGGGGCGCTCCGGATTCGCGGCCACGTTGCCACTTAAAAGGGGCGCCCGTTATCGGACACCCCTTACGTTGCGCTGTGTTGTTGCAATACAGTCAAGCGGGATTTTTTGGATGAGAAGCGATCCCCTGGACAAAAAACCGTCACATCATTCGACGGTTTTCCTCGATTTCGAGATTCTCGCCGAATGTTGTGACGGTTTGGATGTGACAAAGGGACCGCCCGATGTCACATAGCGAGGGCCGTACGGATGGATGGGTCGCTGAGGGCCTCGCGAAGCCAGGGGGCCAGCTGCTCGGGGTGACCCTGCAGGTAGCCTTTGAGCTCGGACGGGGCCACGCGGCGCACCTCCGAGATCTCCTCTTGGTTGATATGCAGCTCGCCGGGCTCAACATGGGCAAGGTAGACCTCGCACCATTCGCACTCGCAGCGGCCGTCGCCGTGGTCCTCGCGGTACGCCACGTGTCCGAGGTGCTCGAGCTGATCTGGCTCGCGCGCAATGCCGAGCTCTTCGTTGATGCGACGCGCCGTGGCGACCGCGACGTCTTCCCCGGGGAGCGGATGGCCGGCGCAGCCATCGGCCAGCACTCCGCCCCACAGGCGTTTGAGCGGACTGCGGCGACAGAGCAGCAGGCGCGCGTCTTCGCCCCGGCCCTCGACCAAAAGCGTCAGAAATGCCTGATGCAGGATGCCCTCACCGGCATGGGCATCGATGCGGTCGACGGGGCCAAGCGCCTCGCCGGTCGCGGCATCGACCGCCACGACCTCGGCGCCCGCGCCGCCCTCATCCCAGCCGGCGCGCAGAATGCGGGCTGCGGCCTCCTCGAGCGCGGCGATGAGCTCCTTGGTGGTGTCGAGCACGCGCTGCAGGTCGTCCTTGCTCGCCCGCTCGACATGAAAACCCGTGCTTGCAACGACCGGCACGCCAAAGCGCGTGGCCAGCGCCGCCGCGATATCGTGCGCCGGGATCTCGTCTCGATGGCACGGAACGGCCAGGATGCTCACCGTCGCCGTGCGGCCGGGCTCGGGGCGCGGAATGGCCTGCGCCGTGGCGCCCAGGTGCGCGAACTCCGGCGAGCAGGCGTACACCGCCATGCCTCGCGGCGTCACCGTCA
>CATXJW010000069.1 GCA_958370325.1 uncultured Collinsella sp.
CCCGTCGATGACGCGAGCGGCCACAGGACTGGTGGCGCTGGTGATTGACAATGCAATCAGCGTCTCATCCGAGTGCAAGCGTCGGTTCACGCTGTTGAGATGTTCGGTTTTCAGCCGACAGATGGGTTCGATGGCGGCATCGTCGATTACCGGAATGGTTTCGTCAACACCGGTGACGGCCTTGAGCGCGTGCATCAGCAGCGCGCTGGCCGCGCCCAACAGGTCGCCGGTTTTGCCGGTGACCACATGGCCATCGGGCAGCACCATGGCACCAGCCGGGGCACCGGTGGCGGCTTCCTTCTCAAGGGCCACGGCGCGGGCGGGAGAAAGATCGGGGGTCACGCCGGCCCGGTTCATGATGGAGCGCAGCCGCTCCACCTGTTCCTCGCCAGTGCCGGTGCGCTTCAAGTGCACGGCGGCGGCGAAGTAGCGGCGCACGATTTCCAGACGCGCGGCATCGCGGCAGGCATCGTCGTCCACAATGGCGTATCCGGCCATGTTGACGCCCATATCGGTGGGGCTCTGATAGGGGCTTTCGCCCATGATGCGCTCCATCATGGCTTTGAGCACGGGGAATGCTTCGACGTCGCGGTTGTAGTTGACGGTGGTCTCGCCGTACGCCTCCAGATGGAACGGGTCGATGATATTGGCATCGTCGAGGTCGACGGTGGCAGCCTCGTACGCGATGTTGACCGGATGGTTGAGCGGAAGATTCCAGATGGGGAACGTCTCGTATTTGGCATAGCCGGCGTCGATGCCGCGCTGGTGCTCGTGGTAGAGCTGGCTCAGGCACGTGGCGAGTTTGCCGGAGCCAGGGCCGGGCGCGGTGACCACGACGAGCGGCCGGGTGGTCTCGATGTACTCGTTCTTGCCGTATCCGTCGTCTGAAACGATGCGTTCGATGTCGTGCGGGTATCCGGCGATCGGGTAGTGCAGGCGGCAGGTGACGCCGAGTTGCTCGAGGCGGTGGCGGTAGGCGTCGGCGGCGGGCTGATTGGCGTATTGGGTGAGCACTACGGAGCCGACGAGGAAGCCGCGGGAACGGAACACGTCGATGAGTCGCAGTACGTCTTCGTCATACGGGATGCCGAGATCGCCGCGGGTCTTGCCTTTTTCGATATGGTTGGCGTTGATGGCGATGACGATTTCCACATCGTCCACCAGACTTTCCAACATGCGGAACTTGGTGTCCGGCTCAAAGCCGGGCAGCACGCGCGAGGCGTGGTAGTCGTCGAAGAGCTTGCCTCCGAATTCCAGATAGAGTTTGCCGCCGAATTGCGCGATGCGCTTTCTGATGTTGGCGGCTTGCAGCTCGATGTATTTTTCGTTGTCGAATCCCTGGCGCATAGAGGTCGGCATCCCTTTCCGAACGACGTCGTAAACGGAAAAATTATACCGGACGTCGTCGGCAACAAAAAATGGGATTCCCCGATGGGGAATCCCATTCGTCATAGAGAGCAATCACTCCCGAGGAATGTTGAACAGGGGTTTGCATGGCTCCCAAAAACGCGCTGGTCGAAACGTTGCCGACGACGCGTGCGCTCGAAGAGTATGCACGGGTGGCTTTGCGGTGATTTCCCAGACCGTTCGTTGCTAGGCGAGATATTTCTTTTTCCAGGCCTTCTTTCGGGCGTAAGCGTTTTCTGTCATGTCGGAGTAGTCGTAATCAACTTTGAACTTGCCGTTGGAATGGAGAATAAGCGTCATCGATCCCCATCTCTTTTCGGGCTTAAGCGCGGCCCTTTCAGGTTCAATGAACTTGTTGATAGCCATAAAGTTTTTCATCAAGGATGCCCTCGAAACGCCTTTTTGGTCAAAGCATTTAACGAAGTCGTCTTTTCCGCTGCCAGCAACGTAATACTCAATAGAGAACGCACCCTCGGCGTACTCGGCGTAAAACACGACCTTGCTCCAGTCTTCGGGGAGGGTTTCCTCAAGAATTGAAGCTATCCCTTGTAGCATCTTCTTTTCACTCATTACATTTCCTTTGCAGTGTTAAGAAGAAACGTAACCGTCTCTTCGCCGTCAATAATGTCCGTGATAGCAAACGAGCTAGGCCTGAATGACCCGCCCTCATAAAGTGGCTCAACCTTGAAAAACACTTCAGCGCCATCAGCCAAAGCATCGGCGCATTTTTGCTCGATTGCTGCATAGGCTTTTGGTTAACCTCGCCGCCCATGGCGACAATATTCTCAAGGCCATTTGATCCATTGAATCGGTCGGCAATCAGATGGCCTCTTTGATCAAAAAGCTCTTCAAACCCTTTTCCGATTGACTGGATAGTGTCCTTGATGGTCAAACGACCTTCGTGGGTCTTTAGTTGTAAGAAGCCTTCGGCCGATTCGACCCTACCCATTGCATCGGTAACGTATTTATACCCATTGATCTCATAGCTCATGTTCGGAACGAGGTCGTCGCCAACGCGGTAAAGCTGCCCGAGATCGTCGGTTGCACACTTCACGCCGTCGATCGCAAACTCGTTATTGGGAAGCAGTCGGTCGCCTTCGTAAATTGCCTTTCCGGCATCATCCAGAATTCGTGAGCTTGCGCCCGATTCTGCTGCCTTTGAGGCAAGAAAGTTATTTAGACCTCGTCCGGCAAGAAGCGTTGCTGCCGTAACAGTTCCCGCAACGACTTCTCCGACGATATCCTCCTGAGATATCTCACCGTCTTCAGCGCCGGCTTCCAAGCTCTTTCCCATTTCGTCAAGAACGAGTACAGCCCCAGCAGCGAGTGCTGCAGGGGCAGAAGCGGTGACGGCTACGGCACCAAGCGCAACTTCAGTGGCGATTTCGCCTCCAGTTTCGACATAGTCTCCGATTTCCCGTATCTGCTCATCGGCTTCCATGAAGTCGCCCCAGGCGTTGGCTGCATCGTCAACAGCGTGTGTTTGCGCGGTTTTCACCGCTGCTTCTTCGTCTTCGGCCAGTAGTTCAATATTCGATTGAACACCGACATATGCGTTTTCTCCAACGTCGGCAACTCCAAGTACGAACCTGCAGCCAAGATAAGCTCCGTTCCTTGCGCCATCGCGGACAGTTTCGCCTGCAGCGTTGAGTGTTGGCTCGCATGCTTTCCAGGCGTCATCTGCGGCTTCTTGAACTGTTGAAATGCTCGCGGTTAGGACATCGCCGGAAGAAATATCCCGCCATGCGGCATCTGCACAATCAGCAACGGTGCGTTGCGCCTCCTCGAAGGCCAATCTCGTTTCGGTCGTATCCGGCATTAATTGCTCTATATTTTCAAACGCCATTTAGATCACCGGCCTTGTTTGAGATAAGACCGCTGATACTTCGGCGAGTGCTGAGGCCTTTTCCGTTGTCTCGATGCCGGTACCCCTCTTTCTCAGCTCGTTGAGATGAGCGTTAAACATCGACTGAATGAACAGGTATTGGATTGGTCCCCAGCTTTCGGGTGAGGAATCATCTTCGAATTTCCAGCTTGAAAGCAGATGGGAGCAAAGCCTCTCTTTGAGGCTGTCGGCAGATAAATCCCTGGCGTCGTCGAGGATGCGTCCAATATTGAAATACCTATAAGCACACCATTCAAACAGTGGCTTCCTCGAGGACAGAGGAGTCCCTGCCATCTCAATCAAGCGTGCCTTCATGGAGTCAGGTATGTCCATCTTGTGCACACAGTCGCAGAAGTTGTATTCCCTTGGCTCATCGAGCTTGAACGGATTAAGCACACAAGAGTTGAGATAGCGAAGCTCTTCAGAAGAAACCTTGTCCTTCGCGCTGTGCTTGCTCTGTGTTGGCGAGTACTCTAGGCCGCGTTCATGCGGTTCGATGTGACAGAGGACAGGTTCGGTCCATTCGTTCTGATATATTGCTGCAACGCCTCGCTGAAGATTTGCAAGCTCTTGGATTTGGCTCTCGTTAAGATTTGCCGCCTTGCTGACAAGCATCCTGTCGCCTTCGTCAGGCAGTTTCCAGGATAAGTCGATGCGATGATTCTGCCTCAAGCCCAGCGGGTTGTTAAGACGCGGTCATTTTGGCGCTTACATCTCACTTTTTGCAGACGTAGAATACGGGTATTGGAATCATAGGAGGGTTCTCATGCCAAATATCGGTAAGGACGACCATCCGAAGCTGTGGTCGCTTATTTTCGTGCTTATCATCGCGCTGACCTTCTGTTGCTTCGTCATGGGCCAAGGACTCAACAGTGGAACCAGCGTCTTCCTGGCAGGCCAAGGTTACGGTGCGAGCCTTGCCGGCGTACTTGCACTCGTCTTCTCCATTGCCGCCGCGTTAGCACGACTGTTCGTCGGCCCTGTTATCGACAACGGCAAGTGCTGACTCGTTATCATCGCCGGCATCGCTATCCTCATAGCAGGAACAGCACTGTCCGCTGTCGTTCAAGGCATCCCCCTCTTCACAATCAGCCGTTTGCTGCAAGGCGTGGGCTTTGGCGCAGCAACAACAGCAGCCTCGACCGCCGCAGCAAGCGTCTTACCGCAAGAACGGCTCGGCGAAGGCATTGGATACCACGGCCTCGGACAGGCTATCGCCATGAGCATCGGCCCAGCCTTCGCACTTTACCTAGTAGGAACCGATCCCTCAACGAACCTCTATGTCGGCCTTGCCCTGGTTGGGTTTGCAGGGCTTGTAATCGCCCTCAACGCACGCTATGAAAGTAAATGGCAAACTCTGCCAAGCTCCAGCGCATACCGAATCAAAATGGAAACCCGGCTCGAACTCGACTCAAAAGACGGGCAGGCACCCAGCTCCACCACAGTAACTACATCCGAAACAATTAACAGTGAAAAGTATCCTGAAGGCGACCAGGTGTCCAAGAGAACCCTGCGTGACTCATTCAACATCTTCGAGCCGCGCGCATTGCCTGGCGCCATCCCACAGATGATCATGTGCCCCACTTTTGGCTTTGGCGTCTTCTTTGCCGGTCTGTACGGTACTACTCTCGGCTATACCCACGCCGGTCTCTTCTACACCATCAGCGCGGTAAGCATGATTATCATTCGCATGATTTCAAAGCATTTCATGGACACCGTACCTGCAATCAAAACAATGACCGGAGCCGTCGCGTGCGGCATCCTCTGCTGCCTTATGCTACTTGCCGCACCGTACGGGGAACCTGTCTTCCTGGCGTCCGGAATCTTCTATGGTCTCGCCACTGGCATAAGCCTGCCACTTAATCAAAGCGTAGCGGTAAAGAACACCCCGCCAGAGCGCTGGGGCGCCGCAAACGCCCTGTTCCTGCTCGCCAATGACATCGGCATTGGCTTCGCAAGCGTAATCTGGGGCGTTATCAATGACTCATTCGGGTTCCAGACAAGCATCGTCTGCGTCATTGTCTGCCTTATCGCAAGCTACGCATCCGCCTGGATCGTCTACCCCGCCCGCGACAAGCGGTGGAGGCATTAGAGCGTAAGCGTCAAAATGACCGCGTAGCAGGAAACGTCCAGGGCCATTCCGGCATACGGATGGAAAAGTCCTGGACGTTTCCATCTTTGCGTTGCGGTATGCCTTAGGCCGCTATGTCGCTACAGGCCCTCCTCGGCGTTGTTCGCCATCTCGTCGTCGAACGCATCGGGGTCGATGTTAATTATGAAGTCGTCAGGCATCTCTTTGGCCTTCTCGGCAGCGGCTGGGTCGAGCTTGCAGGACTCAGGCACCCTATCCGACCATGGCAGGAACGAGTCCACAACCTCATCGGTGAGCTCGCCGGCGTTGGGCATCTCGGTCAGCAGCCACTCGACGTAAAGCCTGGGATTGAGCCCGTTGGCCTTGGCCGTGGTGGTGACGCTGTATATCGCCGCAGACGCCCGCGCGCCGCGTGGCGCATCGCTGAAGAGCCAGTTCTTGCGCCCTACGACGAAGATTCGCTGGGCCTGCTCGGCGACGTTGTTCGAGAGCTCCAGGTGCCCGTCTTCGAGCACGTTCATGACGTAGGGCCAGAACTCCACGGCGTACTGCAGCGCACGGTGCAGCGCCAGCTTCGGCGAGGCTAGGGGAAGCTGGCCCGCGCCCATCCCCCCGAAGTCCTCCATGAGCGGGCGGAGCTCCGCGTCGCGGGCGGCCTTCCTGGCACCCGGCTCCATGTCGTCGAACTTGGAGTCGACCTTGAAACATGGCGTCGATCCTGCGCCTTGCCTCGAGCGCAACGCTGGCCGCAGACGCCGCCTTGGCGCCGCCGCCGGCGATCTTCACGATTTGGGCGAAGTAGCGGCGCACGTGGACGAGGCACGCCGTGTTGGCGATGTTGGGGTTGCCGAGATTGAAGTAGGGTTTGTAGCCGTCGGTGGTAAGCGTGCCGGACCAGCCCGCAAGAAACTCCTGGGCAACGCCCTTCCTGCGGGTCTCGTGGTATTCGAATACATACACGGGCACGTCGCAGCGCGCCGAGCAGAACAGACACATCCTCGATTTCTTCTTCGCCTCGCGGTTCGGCT
>CATXJW010000070.1 GCA_958370325.1 uncultured Collinsella sp.
CTGGTGATCTCCGCCTTGAGAGGGCGGCGTCCTAAACCGCTAGACGAACGGGCCACATGACATCTGCACTGCCGTGCTGCGAGGACATATATTACGGGACAAAAAACATCAGCGCAAGAAGAAATTCCAAATTGCCGAAAAATTGTCGGCAGCTTATGGAACACGCAGGTCAGCAGGGTAGTTAATTTGGGACGGGGCTTATTTAGCTACTCCAAGCGAAGTCGAAGGATGATTATTCTAGGTTGAGATGAGCCAGGAGGGACTCACGATCGTTGGGGATGTTGTCCTCGATCACCGCGTCGAGGGCGGCGTTGAGAAGCTGGCCCAGCTCGGGCCCCGGCTTCACACCGGCACGAATCAGGTCACCGCCGTTGATGGCGAGCATCTTGAGTGTATAGGGCTCCCCCGCCTCCAACAGATCATGGGCGAGTGAGCGCATCTCTTCGATCGTCTCGACGTAATAGAAACACGACGGGGCCTTACCGAGCGTATCGGCACGCTTAAGATCCATGAGCTCGTCAATCAGACGTGGCGTATCGACGCCCTCGCCCGAAAGCGCGCGCATCATATTAAGCAGGCAGGAGCGCTCGGGACGCAGCGGCTTGTCGTGATATTTAATGAGCAGGCACACGTCGCGCACCAAGTCGTGCGAGAGAGCCAGGCAATCCATAATGACGCGCGCCTTCTTGGCGCCGAGCTCGGGATGACCGTAGAAGTGGCCGCTGCCCGCATGGTCGACCGTAAAGCAATCGGGCTTGGAGACGTCATGCAAAAACGCTGCCCACATTAAGCTCGGCGAAGGCACCACGCCGTCGCACAGCGCCAGCTCCCCTGCCACCGTCAGCACGCGGGCGATATGCTCGTAGACGTTAAACGCATGATAGACGCTGCGTTGATCAAACCCGCGGCCCGCTGCCAACTCGGGCACGGCGGCGCAGATGAGCTCGGGGTAGCGCAGCATGGCGTCTCCCCCATGACCGGTCGAAAGAATGCCCTCGAGCTCAATACCCACGCGCTCGCGCGCCACGGCGTCGAGCAGCGGCGCGCACTCGGCAAGCGCGCGCTTAGTCTCGGGCTCAATCATAAAGTCCAGGCGGCAGGCAAAGCGCACCGCACGCAACATGCGCAGGGCGTCCTCGTTAAAGCGACGCCTGGGATCGCCGACAGCGCGAATCAGCTTGCGCTCCAAGTCACCCTGGCCGTCGTAGCGGTCGACAAGCCCGCGCTCGGGATGCCAGGCCATAGCGTTGACGGTAAAGTCGCGGCGCGCCAGATCGTCCTCGAGCGAGGCGGCACGCTCCACACTCTGGGGATGGCGACCATCGGTGTAAAAGCCATCCAGACGGTACGTGGTGACCTCGATACGCTCGCCATCGGAAATAGCCGTGATTCCGCCAAATTTAATGCCCGACTCCACAACCGCGATGCCGGCTGCCTCGAGCGCCGCCTTTGACTCCTGCCACAGGCCGCTGCAACACATATCTACATCGTGGCTGGGGCATCCCATCAACGCGTCACGCACCCAACCGCCCACATACCAGGCCTCAAGACCGGCATCCTCGAGGGCTCGCAACACGCGCAGAGAGGCGGCTGACGGCTGCGTGGCGTTGAGCGAAACATTGCACATTCCTGTGGCCTCCTGCGATTGCGGGTATATCGATTGACGGTTTCCAAGAAGTCTAGCAAGAAACGAGAGCGGGCGCACACGCAAACGCGTTTCAAGCACGATTGAATCCCAAGAGCTCTGCCACCGAAATGAAAAAGCACCCGCCTCGGTAATCCGAGACGGGTGCTCAACAAAGCAAGAAACCAAGGCCCGTACGTTGCGCTAGCAGACCTGACGGATGGCAATGCCCTTCTGATACTCATCGACCTTGGCAAAGTCGCCCAGGCCCGGGCACTCGACCACGTTGGCGCCGGTGGCCATCGAGAGGCGCAGGGCGTCCTCGACGCGCTCGGGAGCGTCGTGCCACACGGACAGGAAGGCGGCCAGCGAGGAATCGCCGGCGCAGACCGTCGACAGCAGCTTGACGTCGAAGGTGCGGTTGGCAAACCAGATGTGCTCCCCGTTGGAGAAGTATGCACCGGCACCGCCGAGGGTCAGCAACACGTTCTTGGCGCCCTTGGCATGCAGCTCGGCCATGGCAGCCTTAACGGACTCATCGTCGCCGCCGCTCACCTTAATGCCAAAGATGTCGAGCAGCTCGTCGTCGTTGGGCTTAATGAGCAACGGCTCCATGGCAATGAGGTCGGCCAGCTGATGGCTCGAGATATCGAGCACGAACTCGGCGCCCTTTGCCTTAACACGGCGAAGCACCTCGGCAAGGAAACCCTCGGAGGTGTTGGGGGGCAGCGAGCCGCTGATGACCAGGCAGGTCATGTCATCGAGCGAATCGATAAGCTCAAACATTTCCTGCTCGTTGGCCTCGTTGATGGCGGCACCGGCGTTTACCATGTTGTATTCGGTGTCGGGACCGGCATTGAGAAACACGTTGACGCGCGTGATGCCGTCGGTCCACACGGGCTTGACGGGCACGCCCAGAGCCTCGGCGCCCTTGACGATAAACTCGCCCGAAAAGCCGGCGAAGAAGCCCAGGATCGTGGTGTCGACGCCGTAGTGATCGAGCGTAAACGAGACGTTGAGGCCCTTGCCGTTGGGCGTATAGACCGCGTTGCGCGTGCGGGTGACGGTGTTGGCCGAAAGGCCGTCGCAGGCGATGTTGTAGTCAATGGCGGGATTTGCAGTGAGCGTGTAAATCATGAATGTTCCTTTCACAAGGCAACGTGTTAATGAAAGTATATTCCACGCATCGGTAAAAGGCTAGGACAACTCGGTAAACGGTGTGGAAGCGATGGAGTACGGCAGAACATGTCTCCCCCATGGCAGAACAAAAAAGGCGCCCCGGCCGAAACCGGGGCGCCGCATGCGCACGAATATGTCGCGTTTCGATTACTGACGATCGAGCTTGCGGACAGCAACGCGCTTGCTGTACTCATCGACGTGACCGAAGTCGCCGATGCCGACGGACTCGGCAACGTTGGCGCCGGTGGCCATAGCGAGCTTCATGGCCTCCTCGACGTTGTCGCGATCCCTGTACCACTTGTGCAGGAACGCAGCGAGGGTGCAGTCGCCGGCGCAGACGGAAGAGACCAGCTTGATGTTGAACTCACGCTTGGCATACCAGATGTCCTCGCCGTTGGAGAAGTAAGCGTCACCGCGGCTACCACGGGTGAGCAGCACGTTCTGGACGCCGGCCTCGTGAGCCAGCTTCATGGCAACGCGGACCTCGTCGTCGGTGTCGACCGGCACGCCGAAGATAGCCTTCATCTCGTGATGGTTCGGCTTGATGAGCAGCGGCTTCTTGTGAGCGAGCTCCTTGAGCTTGTCGGAGGACAGGTCCAGGACGACGTCGGCGCCACGGGCCTGAGCGTGCTCCATGACCTGAGCCAGGAAGTCGGGCGTAGCTTTGGGAGGCACGGAGCCGGAGACGATCAGGCACTCAAGATCGCCCGCGGTGTCCAGGATGTTGTAGAGCTCCTCCTGGTGCTGCGGCGTGATCGGAGCACCCGGGTTCAGGATGCCGTACTCGTGCTGGCCATCGTTGACGTAGGTGTTGATGCGCGTGATACCGTCGGTCCAGACCGGGCGGCACAGGCAGCCCAGGTTCATGACCTCCTCGACGATGAACTTGCCCGTGAAGCCGGCGAAGAAGCCGAGAGCGACGGTGTCGACGCCCATCTTCTTAAAGGCGAAGGACACGTCGAGGCCCTTGCCGTTAGCCGTGTAGCTGGCCGAGCCGGTGCGGACGTTCTCGTCGGGCTCGAGCGGAGAGCTCGAAACCGTCATGTCGACAGCCGGGTTAGCGGTTAGCGTGTAGAACATTTACAGTACCCCCTGTATATGTGAGGGCCGCGTGGCCGGCCCATTCCAACCACGCGGTTACCTCTGATACCAAATTAGCGAGCTGCGGACTCGAGCAGTGCCTTGACCTCGGCAGCGGTGTTGCAGGCGAGCGCCTTCTCGGCGAGCTCGTCGCACTCGGCCTTGGTCCACTGGCTGATGGTCTTGCGGGCGCGCAGGATGGACGGAGCGCTCATCGAGAACTCCTCCAGGCCCCAGCTGATCAGCAGCGGCTCGAGCAGCGGATCGGCAGCAGCCTCGCCGCACATACCGACCATGATGCCGGCCTTCACGCCGCTCTCGATGATGTTCTTGAGCGAGCGGAGCACGGCGGGATAGTAAACCTGGTACAGGTTGGAGATGGTGTCGTTACCACGGTCGGCGCACATGGTGTAGCCGATCAGGTCGTTGGTGCCGATGGAGAAGAAGTCGGCGACCTCGGCCAGGCGGTCAGCGAGCAGCGAGGCGGCAGGCGTCTCGACCATGATGCCGACCTCGATGTTCTCGTTGAACTTGCGACCCTCTTCGGTCAGCTCGGCCTTGCACTGCTCGACGAGCTCCTTGACAGCCAAGACTTCCTCGACGCAGGTGACGAGCGGGATCATGATCTTGACGTCACCGAAGGCGCTGGCGCGCAGCAGGGCGCGGAGCTGGACCTTGTACTGGTCGGGGTTGGCCAGGCAGTAACGCACGGCGCGGAAGCCCATGAAGGGGTTCTCTTCCTTGACCATGTGCAGGTACGGAATCTCCTTGTCGCCACCCACATCGAGCGTGCGGATGATGACCGGAGCGCCCTTGAGCGCGCTGGCGACCTTACGGTAGGCGTTGAACTGCTCCTCCTCGGAAGGAAGCTCAGCAGAGTCCATGAACAGGAACTCGGAACGGAACAGGCCGATAGCCTCGGCGTCGTGATCGAGCGCGTTGGGCACGTCATCGGGGTTGCCGATGTTGCAGGCGATGATCTTCTTGATGCCGTCGGCAGTCACGGACGGCTTGCCGCGGAAGGCCTCGAGAGCCGCCTTCTCGGCAGCAAAAGCCTCGGCCTTGGCAGTGTAGGCGGCGAGCGTCTCCTCATCGGGATCGGCCTCGACGATACCCTTGCCACCGTCAACGACAACGGTCATGCCGTTGCGCAGTGCGGTGCAGCTGTTGGAAACCGAAAGGACAGCCGGGATCTCGAGGGCGCGCGCAATGATTGCGGAGTGCGACGTGCGGCCACCGGTCTCGGTGACGATACCGGCAACGTGGGCCTTATCGATCGTGGCGGTCATGGACGGCGTAAGGTCGTGCACGACAACGACGGTGTTCTCGGGCAGGACGGAGAGGTCGACGACCTCCTTGCCCAGCAGCTCGGCCAGAATACCGGTGCGGATGTCGGCGATGTCGGCCGCGCGCAGACGGAACATCTCGTCGTCCATGGACAGGAACATGTTCTCGAACATGGTCGAGGTGTCCATGAGTGCCTGCTCGGCGCAGGTGCCGCCGTCAATGGCGGCGTTGATGGCGTCGGTCATGCCCGGATCCTGAGCCAGGACAATGTGTCCGCTCATGATCTCGGCCTCGGCCTCGCCCACCGTCTCCTTCATGTGGTCGGCCTGAGCCTGGGTCTTCTCGCAGAAGACCGAAAGAGCGGTCTGATAGCGCTCCTTCTCTGCTGCCGAATCAGCAACCTCGTGCGGCTCAAACGTCAAGTCGGGATCGACGGCGACCATGACGGTGCCGATACCGATGCCCTCGGAAGCGTTGACTCCCTGATACATTCCCATTCCTCTCTCCGTGTCATGTGATAAAGCGTTTTGCCATATCCATGACAAAAGAGCGCAGCTACCTTAAGACAGGTCACTGCGCCCCCAAATATGAACTTAGTTGTTCAACATGCGACCCGTTTGAGTTCTACTCGCCAAGACCGCTCTTGATGAGCTCGATGGCAGCAGCCAGAGCCTCGGCCTCGTCGGCGCCGTCGCACTTGACCTCGACCTCGGTGCCGCAGGGGATACCAGCAGCCATGAGGGCCATCGGGGACTTGCCGTTGACCTCCTTCTCGGGGGTGACGACCGTCACGTCACAGGCGTACTTGCCCATGGTGGAGGCAAACAGACCAGCCGGACGCATGTGCAGACCCTGAGGATTAACGAGGGTAGCCTTCTCAGAAACCATAATTGACTCCTTTTTTGTGTTTAACCCCTGTCATGCATGTGACAGGAGTCAGATTCACGACGTTGTTTATATTAACTCACATCAAACGGTTTTTCATTGTGTTTCGCACGAATTGTTGGACAGATGTCGTTCGCTGTCCGCTCGCCTGCCGGGCGGGGCGGTTAAGTTTGCTGCTCTACAGTCCTGCGCAAGACGGAAAGCACATTAAGTGCTTTCCTTTGCGTGCGGAACTCGCGACAAACTTAACC
>CATXJW010000071.1 GCA_958370325.1 uncultured Collinsella sp.
ATCTGCGGCTGCACGCGCAGGCCACTCACGCGACCTTCCTCGCCCGTCTCGATAGCGAGCGGTGCGGTGAGCTCCAGAACCTCGCAGCCCTCGGCCTGGGCGCCGGCGATCTCGGCGTCCTGGGCCGTCATGTCACAGATGCGACGGCGGTAGACGATGCTCACTTTTTCGGCACCGCAGCGCACGGCAGAGCGTGCCACGTCCATGGCCACATTGCCGCCGCCGATGACGCACACGCGCTGGCCGCTCAGGTCGGGCAGCTCGTCGTCGCCGATGGCGCGCAGCATCTTGACGGCCGACTCCACGCCGAGCGCCTCTTCGCCCGGAAGGCCGAGCTTCTTATCGCTGTGGGCGCCAATGGCCAGGTAGACGGCATCGAACTCGTCGCGCAGGCGGGCAAGCTCCTCGCCGTTGACGGAGTGGTCGAGTTCCACGTCGATGCCGGCACTCAAGATCCAGTCGATCTCGGCCTGCAGGCGCTCGCGCGGCAGACGATAACTGGGGATGCCGTAGCGCAGCATGCCGCCCAGGTGGTGGCGCTGCTCAAAGATGGTCACCTTATGGCCCATCACGGCCAGGTAGTAGGCGCAGGAAAGGCCGGCCGGGCCGCCGCCAATCACGGCGATGCGCTTGCCGGTGTTGTCGGCCACGCTGGGCTTGTAATCGTTGAGGTCGCTGTGCTCAACGGCAAAACGCTTGAGGGCGAGGATGTTCATGGGATCGTCGACCATGCCGCGACGGCAGTGCATCTCGCAGGGATGCTCGCACACCAGGCCGCAAACGAGCGGTAGTGGGTTGTTCTTGCGGATGACCTTGACGGCATCGGCATAGCGGCCGGCCTCGACCAGCGAAATGTAACCGGGAATGTCGACGTGCGCCGGACAGCCCGAGACGCACGGGACGCGGGCCTCGCGGTCAAAGCCACAGGAGTGCTCGCGGATATGGTGCTCAAAATCGTCACGGAAGCCACGGATAGCCGTAAGCGCCATAGCACCGGCCTCGTAACCGATGGCGCAGTCGCTCGAAAGATAGATGGTGCGGGCAGTGCGCTCGATCAAGTTGAGCGTGGACTCGTCGGCGCGGCCCTCGAGCACATCGGCGAGCAGGTCGCTCAGCGCGCTCAGGCCCACACGGCAGGGCGTGCACTTGCCGCAGCTCTGGGTGGAGCACAGGTTGACGAGCGCCGCCGTAAACTCGACGGGACACGGGGCGAGCGAACTCACCGCCAGACGACGTCCGAGCGCATCGTGCAGGTCGTCCATGACGGCCTGAGCGTGGCTGCGTTCCATAACATGCAGTCGAGCCATAAGATCCCCTCTCACATGGCAGCCCGGAGGCGAGGCCGGGCGAAGTTGCTACACGCACAACACTGACCTAAAAAGTTGTTAGGTCTCCACACGGTTCGGCAGGCGGTATAAAATGTCACCCTCAGCGGTGAAAAAGAACATTACCGCAGATAAATGCCATATTTGATAAAACGCGTTACCAAATGACAATGCCCCGCCCACGCAATCACGTGGACGGGGCATTGCTCCAGGTATGCGGTCAGCGACTCTTTTGTGCCAGCGACCTTCTGTCCTTAGCTAAGCTCGGGCCAGTAACCCTTGTTGGCCTCGATCATGTCGTCGAGAACTTCCTTGGCGACCTTCATCGAAGGCACGGTCTTGTTGAGCGTAAAGGCCTTGAGTGCCTTCTCGTACGAACCCTCGATCGTGGCCTCGACCACGAGCTTCTCGGAGTTCAGCTGCTGCATCATGAGGCCCTGCTGGAACAGCGGAATGTTGTCGCGGCTGATGACCTCGGGGCCGTTCTTGCCAATGTAGGCAGGCAGCTCGACCATGGCGTCGTAGGGCATGTTGGGGATGGCGCCCTTGTTCTCGCAAATGACCAGGAAGCGCTGCTTGGTATCGTTCTTCAGAGCGATGGCCAGGTCGGCAATCCAGTCGCCGTGGCTGCCCGCATAGAACGTGCTCTCGTCGATCTCACCCGTCTTCTCGTAATGGTCGATGCCGTCAAAGAGGTTCTTCTCGCGCGTTTCCTCAACCTCGTTTGCACGGGTGCGCTCGGGGTTGGAATGCTCGACGAACTCCTTCTGCTGCAGGTAATAGTTCAGGTACGTGTTGGGCAGGTACTCCGGGAAGCACTCCATGATCTCGTACTCGCCCTTCCAGACGTAGTACCAGCTGCCCTTGGTGTGGCGGTTCTGCTCGGGATGCTCGTCGGTGGTCTCCTCGGGCTTCTTGGACATCAGCGAGCTCATGCCCTTGAGGTACGAATCGGGCAGCAGAATCTCATGCTCCTTGATGTACTCGCGCAGCTGCGGGAGCACCTCCTCGCCCTTGTGGCGGATCGAGGTGAACCAACCAAAGTGGTTGAGGCCAAAGTAATCGTACTCGACATCCTTCTTGTCGATATCGAGCGCAGCGCAAACCACGTCGATGATCGCGATCGGCATGTCGCAGATGTTGATGATGCGAGCGTTGGGACGCAGCACACGGCAGCCCTCGGAGACGATGGCGGCAGGGTTGGAGTAGTTGAGAATCCAGTAGTCCTTCTTGGCGTACTTCTCAACGTCATCGATCAGCTCGACCATGGGGAAGATGGTGCGCATGCCGTAGGCAAGGCCGCCGCAACCGCAAGTCTCCTGACCAACGCAGCCGTGACGCAGCGGAATCTTCTCGTCCTGCTCGCGCATGGCGTAGCCGCCCACGCGCATCTGGGCAAACACGAAGCTCGCGTCGGTAAAAGCCGTCTTCTTGTCGGTGGTCACCGTGAGCTTGATGTCCAGGCCGAGGTCCTCGTGCAAAATCCAGTCCACGAGCACGCCGATCTTGCGCTGGCGCTCCTCGTTGATGTCGTACAGACGAATCTCGTCAACGTCGAGCTCGTCTTTGCGCAGAGCGATGGACTTGACGATGCCGGGGGTAAAGGTGGATCCGCCACCACACAGAGTAATGATCATTGTTTACTGCTCCTTCTCAATTGCGTTTTCGACCTTGTCGCGCATCTCGGCGACCTTCATGCCAAAGATGATCTGGATATTGTTGCCGTTGCGGTTGATGCCGCTGTTGGGCACGTGGTTGATGAGGTTCTCATCGATGAGGTCCGGGTTCTTAACGTTCACGCGGAGACGCGTAAAGCAGTTCTCGAGCTCCTCGATGTTGTCCTTGCCGCCAAGACCTGCGACCAGGTCGGCAATACCTGCATCGACGCCCTCTGCGGGAGCTGCGGCAACAGCGCCCTGCTTCACCGCGACAGACGCGGCGGCCTCGCCCTCGGCAACGGACTCAGCAAGCTCGGACTCTTCCTCGCGACCAGGCGTGTGGAGGTTGAGCTTCTTAATGAGGAAGGTGAAGAGGAAGAAGTACAGAGCGGCGTTGACGACTCCAAGCACCAGCATAACCGGCCAGTTGGTCTTGTCGACACCGAGGACCAGGTTGGAAACCACGATGTTGATGATACCGCCTGCAGTCGAAGCGGGCACGGAGAGGACCTTGAGCAGGACCAGGAAGATACCGGAAAGAACCGAGTGAACGACAAAGAGCACGGGAGCGGCAAAGACAAAGAGGAAGTCCATGGGCTCGGTGACACAGGAGAGCACGGCGGTGATGATCAGCGGGATGATAACGGCCTTGGTCTTATCCTTGTTCCCCTTGTAAGCGGTGAAGATAAAGGCGAGACCGATACCGATGTAGGGCCACAGGTTGTTGAAGGTGTAGCTGTTGAAGTAGGTGCTATCGGAGAAGGGCTGGCCCGTCATTGCCATCTCGGCGACACGGATGGGATAGGCGCCGGCGATAACCTGATCGCCCAGCGTCAGGGTGCCACCCACATCGGAGAACTGGAACGGAGTGTAGATGAGGTGGTGCAGACCGGTGGGAACGAGCAGCTTGTTAAGCATGCCGTAGATAAACAGACCGATGTTGCCCGACTCCTTAATGATGCCGGCAACGGAGGAGATGGCGCCCTGAACCGGAGGCCAAACGATGCAGAAGCCAGCGCCCATGATCCAGGAGATGATGATCATGATCAGGAACGGGAAGCGAACGCCCGAGAACATCGAAAGGGCAATGGGGAACTGCTTGTTCGAGTACTTGTTGAACACGGCACCGGTGATGCAACCAAGAATGATGCCGCCAAACACGCCGGTATCGAGCACCTGGATGCCCATAACGGTGCTCTGGCCGGTTCCGGTAAGGCCGAGCATGCCGCTCGCTTCGGCAAGAGAGCCGGTGGCGTTGAGCACGATGTTATTGGCCTGAAGGAACAGGAAGAACGACATCAGGGCGATCAGCGAAGCATGGCCCTTGTTCTTCTTTGCCATGGCGCCGGCGATGCCCACGCAGAACAGAATCGATAAGTTGTTGATGATAAACATCAGCGACTGATAGACAACGGCGCCCACAAGCTGGAACGGACCGGAGCCCAGCACGGGAATCATGGCGCAGATGGTCTTGTTGGTTAGAATGATGCCCACGATGAGCAGAATGCCGGCAACCGAGAGATACATCATCGGCTGGACGATTGACTTCGCGAACACCTCCAACGGCGCTTTGAAATTGAACTTCTTTTTTGCGGTCATAGCGGTACTCCCCTTCCTTTTCCGCAAATTAAGACAGATGTGCCCTGGACAAGACCGTGAGCCTTGCCTTATATCAATCGATGTGTGGGCACGTTATGCCTAGAGACCAGGTTCTCCAAGCAGGTTAACAATGTGATACGCGAGATAACTCTTCTCGGCATCGGTAACGACAACGTTATAAGTAGACGACAAGTGGGCGGCTATGGCGTCCGCGCACGAGAACGCACACGGATACTTAGTTTCATCGATTCGGAACAGCGCATCGTCATTGATCTGCCCGGCCGCGGGGTCGAGCGCTCGCTGTGCGAAAAACTGCAGGTGACGAACGAAACGTTCGTAAGGCAGCGAGGTGTCATCGAGGGTCGTAGCATAGCGCTCGGAAACAATCGCAAGCACGTCGCGAACAAGCTGGACCGAGATGATGAGACGGTCGGAGCGTTGCGGCATGGTGGCGTTGACGATATGCAGCGTAATAAAACCCTGCTCTTCTTCGCTCATCTGGATGCCCATATACTCCTTGACAATCTGCAGCGCACGGCCCGCAAGCGCATACTCCTTGCGATAGAACTGCTGGATCTCGAGCAGCAACGGATTCTCGCAGGGGACGCCCTTGCGCTCGCGCTCCAAAGCAAGGCTGATATGGTCTGCGAGAGCAATGAGAATCTTGTCGTTGACATCAACATTGAGCTCTCGACGGAGCATCTGAACAATGTCCTCGGAAATCACGAGGTTGACGGTGGGGATGGACTCTAAAAGATGTGCCAAGCGGTCGATCGTACGCGAATCCTGAGAAGTGCCCTCCTGCAGCGCATAGGTCTTTTCGACCGATGCTTCATCGATAGCGTCGCCGGCATGACGGCCAAAGCAGAGGCCTCGACCGATGACGATGAGCTCGGAGCCATCGTCCGAAGTGACCATTGCGACGTTATTGTTGAAAACTCGCTTGATAACCACGGTACCCACCACAAGAATTTACTCGGAAAGCCAGACGACAGGCTCTTTAACAGCAACAGGGCCGGAAGCATGCTCGCGAAGAGTCGAGTTCTCCGAACGCTCGCACACGATAACGAAGATCGTAGGATCGAAACCGGCAGCGCGAACCACGTCGAAATCGACCTCGACGAGGGGCTGGCCCGCGTCAACGTGATCACCCTGGGCAACAAGCGCATGGAAGCCCTTGCCCTCAAGTTTAACAGTGTCGATTCCGATATGCAGCATCACCTGAGCAGAGCTGTCATCGGACATGATGCCCAGCGCGTGCTCAGTCGGAAACAGCGCCGCGACGGTGCC
>CATXJW010000072.1 GCA_958370325.1 uncultured Collinsella sp.
TGCGGGAACGGCCTATTTGCTCAATGTGTTCGGCTGAGATCGGAAATCAACCGGCATTTTCCCAAGCGGCTTGCGCGATTGTTTCGGCGTCCTCACCAGTGCGATCGACACGGTCGTTAACCAGCGCGTTTGCCGTAATGGAGATCATTGCGGGCTCGCATTCAAGACCGCGGATGGGCTCCGGAGCCATATACGGGCAATCTGTCTCGAACAAAATTCGATTGAGTGGGGTTGCCGCAAATGCCTCGCGCACGTCATCGTTGCGCTTAAAGGTGGCCGCACCACCATAGGCGATATAGCAGCCCAGCTCCACAAAGCGCTCCATCGTGGCGCGGTCCTCGCCAAAGCAGTGCAGCACACAACCGGCCTGGGGCACGCCCACCTCACGAAGCACGTTGTAGGCGTCCACGTGCGAGGTACGCTCCTGGTCCATGTCCTCGTGACGCAGATGCAGCTCCACCGGCACATTGCGGCGCACGGCAACTTCGAGCTGGCGCGCCATGCAGTCAATCTGCACGCTGTGGGGCGCCGGCGCGATGTCGTCGTCGTAATCCATGTGGTAGTCCAGACCAATCTCGCCGATACCGGCGCACAAAGGGTCATCGAGCGCGGCAACGACCTGTGCGTGAACGTCGTCGGTATAGTCCGGCGCGCCATACGGATGCACGCCGGCAAGATACTTGATCTGCGGGATATCCTGCATCGGCAGAATCTCGCGCGTCAGCCAGTCGCTATAGTCCGTCACGCTGCGCTTATCGGCAATGGGATCGAAGACCGTCACCAACAGGTCGATGCCCGCGGCTTTGGCGCGCACGAGTGTCTCGGGCACATCCTTGCCCCAGAACGAAAGCAGATGCGCATGTGTGTCGGCAAGCGGCGCCAAGGGCACGGGACAAGCAACCGTCTTCTTTTTCTTGGTAAACGTCACGCGTTCGGCATTAAGCGTCATGGGAAAGCTCCCGAGCCAGGCACACAAAGGCGGCGACGTCGAGCGTCTCGGCGCGCGTGGTGGGTGCGATACCGCAAGCCTCAAAGGCGGCATCGAGCACGTCCTTGGCAAAGCCGTTGGCGCTCATGGAATTGCGGATGGTCTTGCGACGCTGAGCAAATGCAGCGTCAATCACACGGGCCACAAATTCGCGATCGAGTCCTTCGGGCACCACACCGTCAACACGGTCGATACGCACGACGGCCGAGTCCACGTGTGGCGCCGGCATAAAGCAACGCGGCGGCACCTCAAAGCGACCCGTCACCTGCGCATACAGGCCAAGCTTTGCCGTATAGCCGCCATAGGTCTTGTTGCCCGGCACTGCGGCAATGCGATCGGCAACCTCCTTTTGCACCATGACGACGGCGCGCTTGAGCGCCGGCATCGTCTGGAAAAATTGCAAAATGATCGTCGCCGCCACGTTATAGGGCAAGTTCGCGACAAATACCGTCGGCTCACCGCCCGCAGCCTGCTCAATCTGCTCCGGCGTCACCCTGAGCGCATCGTCCATGATAAAGCGGAAGTTGGCATAGTCGGCGGCGTGGGCATCGAGCACCGGCTCAAGCTCGGGATCGGCCTCAATGGACGTAACGCACGCCGCTTCCTGCAGCAACGCAAGTGTCAACGTACCGCAACCCGGACCCACCTCGAGTACGCGCTCGTCACCTGCAAGCTCGGCAAGCTCGCAGATACGTTCGATCACATGATTGTCGATCAGGAAGTTTTGGCCCAGGCGATGCTTGGTCGCAAGGCCAAACTCCTCTAGCAGCTCCCTAGTTGCCGTGGGGTTTGCCAAAGGCGAAGTTGTCATGGTTGCCTCCTTAACATGGTGGCTGCATCGTAAAGTAAAAGGGCATGGACCGTTGCGGCCATGCCCTTACCGTTACACAGCAAATTGCCGATATGGCACTCGCGCGGTCTCTACGCCAGACGCGGGAACAGCGGCTCACCCTTCTCGACGGGCTGACCACCAGCAAGCAGACCCCAAGCGCAAATGCCCTTGAGGTCGTCGCTCGCGGCCTCGCCCTCACAGGACAGGCGGCGCAGGGCCTCGGCAGAGGTCTGGGGCATGAGCGGCATCAGCAGGTGAGCGGCGATGCGGATGGCCTCGAGCAGGTTGTAGATCACAAATGCCAGCTCGTCGGCCTTAGCCTCGTCCTTGGCAAGCGCCCAGGGCTCGGAGTCCTCGATGTAGTGGTTAGCAGCATGGATGAGTTCCATGACCTCATCCTTGGCTCCACCGTAATCGAGCACGTCCATCTTGGCCATGTAGCGCTCGACCAGGCCGTCGGCGATCTTTGCTAGCGGGTTGTCGAACGCATCGAACGATGCAGGCTTGGCGGGCGCGCAACCGTCAAAGTACTTGCCGCTCATGTTGAGCGAGCGCGAGATAAGATTGCCCCAGCTGTTGGCCAGGTCGGCGTTGTAGACCTGCTCCATGCGCTCGAAGCTGATGGCGCCGTCGGTGCCGGGGACGACGTCGGTCATGAAGTAGTAGCGATAGCCCTCGACACCCAGCATGTCGATAACATCCTGCGGAGCGATGGCGTTACCGCGGCTCTTGGACATCTTCTCGGCCTTGCCGGTCTCGGCATTGCGCACGGTCAGGAAGCCGTGGGCAAAGACGTGCTCGGGCAGGGCCTCGCCGATGGCCATGAGCATGGCGGGCCAAATGACGCAGTGGAAGCGAATGATGTCCTTACCCACAATATGGAACTGCGCGGGCCAGCGATAGGCCAGCTCGGCACGGGCCTCGTCGGTGTCGACACCGTAGCCGACGGCCGTCATGTAGTTGAGCAGCGCATCGAACCACACGTAGGTCACGTGACCCTCGTCAAACGGGACCTGAATGCCCCAGTCAAAGCTCGTACGGCTCACGGAAAGGTCGTTGAGGCCGCCCTCGACAAAGCTGCGCACCTCGTTCATACGGAACGCAGGCTCAACAAAGTCGGGGTGCTCGTCATAGAGCTTGAGCAGCTTGTCCTGGAAGGCGGAGAGCTTAAAGAAGTAGGACTCCTCCTGCACGCGCTCGAGCGGACGGTGGCAATCGGGGCACAGGTGCTGGCCGACGCTACCGTACTCTTCGTCACCCTTCTGGACCTGCGTATCGGTGAAGTAGGTCTCGTCGGGCACGCAGTACCAGCCGTCATAGCTGCCCTTATACAGATAGCCGGATTCCTTCATGCGCTCCCACAGATACTGCACGGCGTGATGCTGGCGCGGCTCGGTGGTGCGAATGAAGTCGTCGTTGGAGATCTCGAGCTTGCTCCAAAGCTCCTTGAAGTGCGGGGCTTGGCTGTCGGTCCACTCCTGCGGCGTCATGCCATGCTTGGCTGCGGCCTCGGCGACCTTCTCGCCGTGCTCGTCCATGCCGGTCAGGAACTTAACGTTATAGCCGGCAGAGCGGCGATAGCGAGCCTGAACGTCGGCGATGATGGTGGAATAAGCCGTGCCCAGGTGCGGATCGGCGTTGACGTAGTAGATGGGCGTCGTGATAAAGAACGAAGGCTTGCTTTGATCCATGGGGTTTGTCCTCCAGAAAAACGTTGCATACAGAGGATGATTCTAGCGCAAGGGCTGGATATCCTCCATCTATTGCATATCGAGCACCATGGCATAGACATCGCGCTTGCGGCGCGAATACTTCTGAGACAGGCGCTTGGCCACCGCAGACGCGGGCTCCCCCTCCTCGAGCGCGGCGCGGATATCCTCGCGCAGGGCCTCGTCGGGATCCGCTACCGCAGCGCCAACCGGCGCGATGCCGGCCTCCTCATCCTCGCTCGGCGGCGCGATGACCAGCGCAATCTCGCCCTTTACCTCGCCGCGAGCACGCAGCTCCTCGGCAAGCTGGGCAGCGGGCCCGCGCAAGACCTCCTCGTGCAGCTTGGTGAGTTCGCGGCAGACGGCAACCTCACGCTGGGGAAAGACCTCCACCACGGCCTCGAGCGTCGCCACGATGCGATGTGGAGACTCGTAGAAGATGAGTGCGCCGGGCACCACGGCAAGGCGCTGCAAACGGCGCACGCGGTCGCCGTGCTTTCGGCCCAAAAAGCCCTCGAAGAAAAAATGCTCGCAGGGAATACCGGACGAAACGAGCGCCGTGACGCAAGCAGAGGGCCCGGGAATAACTTCGACGGGCACATCGGCCTCACGCGCCGCCTCGACCAGCGCCTGGCCGGGATCGGACACGCTCGGCATGCCGGCGTCCGAGGCAAAGGCGAGGGTCTCCCCCGCCAGCAGGCGGTCAACCAGGCCGGCGGCGCGGCTGGCGATCACATTCTCGTCGCAACGGACAAGCGGCTTGGAAATGCCCAGATGCATCAGCAGCTTTGACGTCACACGCGTGTCTTCGCAGCAGATGGCATCGGCGGCGGCAAACGCCTCACCAACGCGCGGAGACAGGTCACCCAAGTTGCCGATGGGCGTGCCGACCACATAGAGTTTGCCCGTATGGGCGCTGTTTTGCGTCATATCAACCTATTCAATCATGCCGCGCTCGAGCGTACCGAGCGCCGCGCGGGCATCCCATGCTGCAATGCGCTTCTCGGTCTTCCACGTTTGGAAGAACCAGCCAGCCGCCGGCGCAAACGAAGCCAGCTGGTTGGCGATAAACACGCGCTCGTAGGCATTGCGACCCTCGGGTGTAACCGACGAGTTGGCAAAAATCGCCGCGCCCGACCATTCACCCACCAAAACGGGGAACCCAGTCGAAATCGCTTCTTTGAGCTCACGCTTGTTACGCGAAATCGCCGTCGTCAGCCCGCGGGGGCTCGTGATGTCGAGCGCATACTCGTCGCGGTAATGGTACAGGTGAAGGTCCATGTAGACGTTCTTGTACTTGGCGCCGCGCATAAAATGCTTCCACTCGCTGGGATGCCCCGACGACGAGAAGACGACGATCTTATCCTCGGGCATATACGAACGGACGAGCTCGTAGGCATCGCGATAGAAATTGCGCAGGTAGTGAGCAGGAATGCCATCCGTCATGGTGAAGAGGCTCTTGCGAACGCTCATCTGCGGCGTGTCCAGCAGCTCAATGCCCAGCAGGCTCTCGGCCTCGCCATAGCGATCCGCCAAGCGCTCAAGCACGTCGAGTGCGACATGACGGCCGTTGGTGGACGAATGCCACTCGGCGACAGCCTCCGGCGTGGTGGGTGAATCGTTGGAATCGCCCTGGCCACCGGGCACGGTTGCCAGATCGAGCAGCACGCGGATGTCGTACTTGGCAGCCCACTCAATTGCACGGTCAATGTAGTCGACAACCGAGATGTAGGAGGCATCGGACTCCTGCGAACCAAAGGCATACCAGGGCACCGGCAGACGCACGGCATTGAGGCCAATCTGCGCCATGCGGCGGAAATCGTCCTCGCTCACAAACGTCTCGTAATGACGGCGCATGCGCTCGTTATAGGCGGCGGTACCCATGGCCTCCTGCAGCTCGGCTGCGTTGGATGCACCGGTCGCCGCGTACAGCGACGGGGTCACCCAAGGCTCGGGAATAAACCAGCCAGAGAGATTAACGCCGAGTATCCTCTCCATCACTGCCCCCTTCGGATCATGCAGGTCGAACCCGCATCGTATTGCATAGGATAAGTATCGTTTTGAGTATACCCGCGTGTGCGGACAGGCGACCGAACGGTCTGTAAAGTGACGCGAAAGTGGGAGGAATGTCTGGGGCGGGCGGGCTCGGAATGGTGCGACGAGGTGTGTACGCGCGCCGGAGGCAGGCACCGGAAAGTGTGTCCCGTTCTATCGCTCAATAATGGGGCGCAGTTTCCGCAGAACCCTACATAAAAGAAAAGGACCCCTTTGCAGAGGTCCTAGTCAATTCAAGGTGGCGGGGAAGGGAATCG
>CATXJW010000073.1 GCA_958370325.1 uncultured Collinsella sp.
CCACATTATTCGAATGCATATTCATTTAGAGCGCTCTAGTTTTTAAAGAGAAGCGGCTTTTAATAATATCTTTCTCGAACTTTTTAAAACGCAATAGGGATGCTTAGGTGTTGAGTATACTTTCTTTTATACTCAATCAAGCTGGAAAGGAGGTTCCATGATTCCCAAATACGAGGCGATAGCTGCGGATATCCGTCGAAGCATCGAGGGTGGCGCTCTAAAGCCGGGCGACAAGCTTCCCACCGTCGTTGAGTTCTGCGAGCTCTATAGCGTTTCCAAAATCACCGTCAAACGAGCTATCGAGCGAATCACCGAGGAAGGTCTTATTACCAGCCGTCGCGGATCGGGCACCTACGTTAAGGACACGGCGGGACTTCCCGGCCAGGCGTTTTTCCAGGGCAAAAACGACCGTGCCCAGGGTTTTTCGTATGAGCACCGCGGGGAGAAGGTGACCTCGGTGGTCTACGATTTCTCGATTGTTAATCCACCAGCGGACATCGCAGCCCAGCTGGGAATTGCCGAGGATGACTTTGCCTATCACATCGTGCGCGTGCGCCAGGCCGACGAGAAGCCCATCGTTATCGAGTACACCTACATGCCCCTCGAGCTGATTCCGAGCCTTAAAAAGAAGGACCTGTACGAATCGCTCTATCGCTTCATCCGCGAGCAATGCGGGCTGAAGATTTCGAGCTTCCACCGTACCATTCGCGCCGTGGCAGCAACCGAGGAAGAAGCTGAGCGCCTGGACACCAAACCTGGCTCTCCCCTGCTCGAACTCAAACAGATTGGCTTTTTGGACAGCGGCGCGGCCTTTGAGTATTCGATCTCGCGCAACGTTGGCGACCGCTTTGAGCTACACAACGTAACACTGGCCTAGTTTTGCAATCCGGCGGGTGCTCGTTTTGAGCTGTCTTGCGTGGCACCCGCACAACCTTATGGGAGTATGCACATGTCCGATTTGATTAAACTCACGCCGATCTTCCACGAGAAGATCTGGGGCGGCCGCCAGCTGGAGACCGTGTTTGGCTACGACATTCCCGAGGGTCCCATCGGTGAGTGCTGGGCCATCTCGGCCCATCCCAACGGCGACTGCCAGATTGCGGAGGGCCCGTACGCCGGTCACACGCTGTCATGGCTGTGGGCCGAGCACCGCGAACTCTTTGGCAACTGCAAGGGCAAGGAGTTCCCGCTGCTCATCAAGATTCTGGACGCCAAGGACGACCTTTCGATCCAGATTCATCCCAACGACGAGTACGCCGCCGAGCACGAGAACGGCAGCCTGGGCAAAACCGAGTGCTGGTATGTGCTGGACTGCGAGCCCGGCTCCACGATCATCGTCGGCCAGCGTGCCAAGGACCGCGCCGAGGCCGCACAGATGATCGAGGAAGGCCGTTGGGACGACATGCTCAACGTGCTGCCGATTCACAAGGGCGACTTTTTCCAGATTGATTCCGGTACCGTGCACGCCATCAAGACCGGCACACTCATTTTGGAGACGCAGCAGTCGAGCGACGTGACGTATCGCCTGTACGACTACGACCGCCCCGGCACCGACGGCAAGCTGCGCCCGCTGCACATTGAGCAGAGCCTCGATTGCATCGATTTTGACGTTCAGGCTCCGACCGATGGCACCGTGACCGCGCCCGAAGTCGACGGCGTGACCGAGCTCGAGTCCAACCCCTGCTACACCGTCGATCGCGTGCGCGTCGACGGCAGCAAGACCCTGGAGCAGCGCTGGCCCTTCATGTGCTTGTCGGTCATCGACGGCGAAGGCACCGTCTGCGGCGACCCCGTCCGCAAGGGAAGCCACCTGCTGGCCCCGAGCACCGTCAGCTCCATCGACCTCGAAGGCAAGATGGAACTGATCATCAGCCACCTGTAAGCTACCGATCCCCGAGCGCTCGCCGGGATGGGGCGCGGGGTTTGGGACAACAAGCTAAAAAGCAACAAGGGGCTCCCCCACTCATCAACGGGGAGCCCCTTGCCATGTCTAAGTATTCAGCCCACCCGGCTCTCCAGATCAAAAAGCGGACGAGCAAGGCGACGTTCGCAAGCAACGTTATCTAAGGACCTGGGCGGGCGTATGGGGCAACATCGATCGCGAGTTCCGCACGCAAAGGAGGCCACTTAATGTGGCCTCCGTCTTGCGCAGGACTGCCCGAGCAGGCGATGTTGCCCCATACGCCCGCCCAGGTCCGCCGGGATTATAACAGCTTGACGATCGGTGCAAAGCCCTTCATCAGCTTTTTGGTCTGGCCGGTCTTTTCGAATTGAACCTCGATCATGTCTCCGGCGACCGAGATCACGGTACCCGTGCCAAAGGTCTTGTGGCTCACGGTATCGCCCGCGGCAAAGTCCTGCGACGCGCTGGCGCGATCGACCTTGCGCTCCACCGTCGGCGACACCTTAGACGACGGCTTTTTGGCTCGCGGCGCGCCCGAGCCAAAGGTCGAGGCAACGCGGCCGGCGTCAGGCGAAACCCCACGATGGCGCTCGGTCCCATAGCTGCTGCCGCCAAAGAAGTCGTCAAAGCTCGACCCGCCGCGCGAGCCGGAGCCGCCGGTCGAGCGCGTATGCGAACCGAACACCTTGCCGCCATACATGTCCGAACCCATACCCGAGCCAAACGTGCCGTGTCGGTCGCCGCGCTTCTCCCAGCCCGTGCCCTCAAAACCAGCAGAACCGATACCGCTAAACTCGATATCCTCAAACGGAATCTCGTTGAGGAAGCGCGAGCGCGGGTTGGCAGAGGTCGATCCGTAGGTGCGACGCGTGGCCGCATAGGTCAGGAACAGGCGCTTGCGGGCGCGCGTGATGGCGACGTAGGCCAGGCGACGCTCCTCCTCGAGCTTGCCCGGGTCATCGCTGCCGCCAAAGTCGTGCACATGCGGGAAGATGCCCTCCTCCATGCCGGCCACGAACACCGCCGGAAACTCCAGGCCCTTGGCGGAGTGGATGGTCATCATGGTGATGGCATGCGTCTCGCCGGCCAGGGAATCCAAGTCGGAGCGCAGGGCCAGCCACTCCATGAGTGCCGGCAGCGCCTTACAGGTGAGCGGACCGTAGGTGCGCTCGATCTCGTCGGCATGCACGGCACCCGCCGGCATCTCCGCCGGCGCGGCATACGCGTTGCCCGCAATGGCGGCGGCCAGGGCATCCTGCGGCGAGAGCGCCGGGGCGGCTAGGCTATCGAGCGGATTGGAACCTGCGGCATCGCGCGCGCCGACGAGTGCCTCAAACGAGGATGCCGGGGCAGATGGCCCCGGTTCGGGCGCAGGCGCGCTCACCACGACGGGCTCGGGCTCGGCGCCGGCAGGCACGTCGGCAACACCGGCTGCGCGCAGCTCTTCTAGGCTCTCGAGCGTACCCTCAATATCCTCGTGCGTCTCCTCAAATTCGGCAGCGACGCCCAGGAATTCTTGGATGTTCTCGGCGCGGCTCTCGGACTCCATGGTGCCCTCGGCACGAAACGCCTGCAGAAGGCCCGTCTTATCGACAATCATCTCGACGACGTCCTTGAGCTCGCCGTCCATGCGGCGGCCCTCGCGCACCAGCGACACAAAGCTCGACAGGCCATTGCGCACCTTGGCGCTAAACATGCCGGTTTCGGCGCATGCAATCTCGCAAGCCTGGAAGAACGAGCAACGGTTGTCGCGCGCCAGCTGCTCGATCTTTTGGATCGAGGTGGAACCGATGCCGCGGCGCGGCGTGTTGATGACGCGCTTGACGCTCATCTCGTCTGCCGGGTTCACGATCATCTTGAGATAGGCCATGACATCGCGAATCTCGGCACGGTCGAAGAATCGCGTGCCGCCCACGATCTTGTAGGGCACGCCCGCGCGCAGAAACATATCTTCGAGGATACGCGACTGGGCGTTGGTGCGATAGAACACGGCGATGTCGTCGTAGCTCGTGCCCTTGGAGTGCAGCTTCTCGATCTCACCGGCAATCCAGCGGCCCTCGTCGCGCTCGTCGCTCGCCTGGAAGGCCTGGATCTTCTCGCCATCGCCTTCGGCCGTAAACAGGCGCTTGTCCTTGCGCTGCGAGTTGTGGCGCACCACGGCATTGGCGGCGCTCAGGATGTGACCCGTGGAACGATAGTTCTGCTCCAGCTTGACGGTCTTGCAGTTTTTAAAGTCCTTCTCAAAGTCCAGGATGTTGGTGATGTCGGCGCCACGCCAGCTGTAAATGGACTGGTCATCGTCGCCTACGACCATAAGGTTTTGGTACTTGGCGGCCAGCAGGTTAGCGATCTCGTACTGGACGTGGTTGGTGTCCTGATACTCGTCGACGCTAATGTAGCGGAAACGCTCTTGGTACTTGTCGAGCACCTCGGGGCGGGTGCGCAGCAGCTCGAGCGCGCGCACGAGCAGGTCGTCAAAGTCCATCGCATTGGCGGCGCGCAGGCGGCGCTCCAGCTCTAGGTAGACTTGCGCGGCCTTTTTGTCGTTGGGGCTATCGGCGCTCTTGAGCATGTCCTCGGGGCCGATCATGGCGTTTTTGGCCGAACTGATCTTGCTGCGGATCATATTAATGGGGAACTGCTTTTGCTCGATGCCGAGTGCCTGCATAATGTCACGCACCATGCGCTTTGAGTCATCGTCATCGTAGATGGTGAACTGGCCGGTGTAGCCCAGCAGGTCGGCGTCCTCGCGCAGCATGCGCACGCACATAGCATGGAAGGTGCACACCCACATGCCGCGGGTGCCGCTGGGAATGAGTGCCGCCAGACGCTCGCGCATCTCTGCCGCGGCCTTGTTGGTAAACGTAATGGCAAGAACCTGCCAAGGCTTAACACCCAGGTCGCCGAGCATATGCGCGATGCGGAAGGTCAAGACGCGGGTCTTGCCCGAGCCGGCGCCGGCGAGCACCAGCAACGGGCCCTCGGTGGTCAGGACGGCCTCGCGCTGGGCAGGGTTCAGACTATCGATATCGGCGAGCGGCTTGGCGGGTTTGGGCGCCGGAGCCGGGGCGTCGTAGATGTCGAGCGGAACGAGCTCGGGCTCCGGCGCAGCGGGGGCGGTGTATGCATCGAGCGGCACGGGTTCCGGCGCGGGCGGCACGGGTACCGCGGCGTTCTTTTCCCAGGGCAAGGGCTGGGTCATGGGCGACTCCTCATCTGACGGACGGCGCGCCTGCGGGCGGCGCCATAGTTTGAGCCGTACCAGTATACCGAGCCGCGCGGACACCGACGCAAATCACACCACGACTCCGTGCGCCACCGTCAGGCCCGCCCCAGCGAATTTGGTGCATTGGGGTCAGGTTAGTATGCACCATGTTGCTACAAAGTAACCTGACCCCAATGCACCAATCACGGAGCCACCGATGTCATGGCAACGGTAGCGGGCGGCGGCCAGGGCGAACAAATTGGCATGAAAAGAGGGCGGCATAGACCTTTTGGTCATGCCGCCCTCTGTGAATAGCAAGTTGTCGCCCTGGCCGCCGCGCAGCGTCAACCAAGCTACAGGCCGAGCATAGGCTCCAGGACAAAGAAGTACGCGAGCACCACGATGCCCAAGATGATGCGGTAGACGCCGAAGCACTTGAAGTCGTGACGGCGAACGAAGCCCATAAGCCACTTGATGGCAATGAGCGACACCACAAAGGCGACGACGCAGCCCACGCCCAAGATGGCGATCTCGTTGGTGCCGAAAGTACCTCCCTTAATAAAGTACTTGACCAGCTTGAGCGCACTTGCGCCAAACATAACGGGAATAGCCAGGAAGAACGTGAACTTAGACGCCACCGAGCGCGTGCAGCCCAGTAGCAGGCCGCCGATGATGGTGGAGCCGGAGCGCGATGTGCCCGGAATCAGCGAAAGCACCTGGAAGCAAC
>CATXJW010000074.1 GCA_958370325.1 uncultured Collinsella sp.
GCTCGAGTGCCGACCACTGCTCGCGCTCCTCGGCAGTGCCCTCGAGCTCCAGCGGCGCCTTGAGTGTGTACTGATGCTCGGCGACCAGGCTCGTCTCGAGGTTGTCCGCGTAGTGCGTCATCGTAGGCAGAATCGCCAGGCCAAAGAGCAAAAGCAGCGACCCAAACGCAATGCCCACGAAGAGCGTGGCGAAGTTGCCCAGGTTGCGCAGGAAGACGCGCAGGCGGAAGCGGGAGACAAAGCCCATGCGTTCCGGCAGCTGCAGACCGCGCTTGGTACCCGACTTGCCGCTCGCCTCGTGACGAAGGAACTGCAACGGCGTCTTGCCCACCTTGCGAAGCAGGCCCACCAGCGTGATAAGGATGAGCGCGGCGGCAGGAACCACGGCGCACTTCACAAAGATCCCCCAACTCCAGTACACCTGGAAGGGCGGCAGGCTGTACGAGCCGTAGTAGAGACCGCGCATGGGCTCGGTAAAGAACGCAACGCCGAGCGCGGTGCCCAAAAGCGCCGCGAGCACGCCCACGATGGCGGGAAGTGCCAGGTAGTGCAGCACGATCTCGCAGCGGCGATAGCCGCTGGCAAGCAGCGTGCCGATAATGGCGCTCTCCTCCTCGATGGTGGCGTCGGTGAGCACCACAAAGACAAACGCCATGATCACGATGATGATGTCGAGCAACGTCATCCACATCATGGAGTCGCCGTCCACGTCGTCGCGCGCATAGCCAATGCCCTGGTTGGAATCGGCATCGATCAGATCGTCCACGCGTGCATCGGCATCGGTCAGCGCCTCGACCATATCCTGCTCGGCATCGATGCGATCCGCGGTGGGGAGGTCGCGATCGGCAAAGGTAAAGGAGTAGGTGTAGGCGGGCGCGCCGCCGGCATCCTCGAGCGCGGCAAAGCCGGCATCGGTGACCTCGGCCACGCCGTACGTGATGGTGTTCACCGTAAAGTCCGAATTGTTGAGGAACAGCGCCTGGCTATCGGGCTGGGTCATGATGCCGCAGATGGTGTAAGTGCGGCCCTCAAGCTCGACCTTATCGCCCACGGCGAGGTCGTTGTTGGTGGCGAAGACACGGTCGATGGCCACCTCATCGTCCGCCTTGGGCTGCCTGCCCTCACAGTAGGACGCGATATCGACCTTGGTGCGGTGCGCATAGGTGCGCAGCGTGCGCTTGGTGCCGTCGTCGCCGGCGGTCTTTTTGATGATGGCGTCGATGGAGAAATTCTTGTAGAGCGTGACGCCGCCGACGTCGTCGGCTGCGTCCTCGGCTGCCTTGAGCTGATCTTTGGTGGCCTCGAAGGAGGTAGTCACGCGGCCGTCCTCGATCGTGTATGCATCGCGCATGTCGTCAATGAGGCAGCCGATGGAATGCGCCGCGAGCAAAAAGCCCGACGTGAGGGCGATGCTTCCGCACATAAGCAAAAAGATGCCCAGGTACTTGCCGGTATTGCGGCGCAGCTCGCGCGGGAGACGTTTTGCGAGAGGTGTCATGGCGCCGCCTACCAATCGAGCTCGGCGGCCGCGACGGGTGACTCGTTGAGCTCATCCTCGACGATACGGCCGTCGCGCAGGCGCAGCACGCGGTTGGCCATGCGGGCGATGGCAGCGTTGTGGGTGACGATGATGATGGTGCAGCCGTAGGTGCGGTTGACATCCTCCATGAGCTGCAAGATTTCCTTGGACGTCTTGTAGTCAAGCGCGCCCGTGGGCTCGTCGCACAGCAGCAGGCCCGGGTTTTTGACGAGTGCGCGGCCGATGGCGCAGCGCTGCTGCTGGCCGCCCGAGACCTGGCGCGGGAACTTGTTGCGGTGTTCGTAGAGGCCCAGCGAACGCAGCAGGTCGTCGACATTGAGCGGGTTTTTGGACAGGTGCGCCGTGACCTCGATGTTTTCCTTGATGGTAAGGTCGGGCACCAGGTTGTAGAACTGGAAGACAAAGCCCAGCTCGCGGCGGCGGTACTCGCCCAGATCGGCAGGCTTGAGCACCGTGAGGTCGCAGCCGTCCACCATGATGGAGCCGCCGTCGGCATCCTCCAGGCCGCCGATCAGGTTGAGAAAGGTCGACTTGCCCGAGCCCGAGGGCCCCAGCATGACGCAGATCTCACCGCGGTTGATGGACGTGTCGATACCGTCGAGCACCGTCAGGCGTGCATCACCGTCGCCATAGTGTTTCTTGAGCCCTTTGACCTGGACATAGGCTTGCTTTGTCGCCATGCTATCCCCCATTGTTAGCCTGTTGCTACTTTTCTAGGGTAATAGTAAACCCCGGCGAACTATTTTTAAGCGGCGGGCAGGATTTTTTCCAACCTACTCATTGGGGACAGACTTAAATGAGTGAAATCGCTCATTTAAGTCTGTCCCCAATGAGTGGTCCCCAAAGGCCGGCATATTGGGACAGTCCTTGCCAGCACGGCCGGCGAGCCGGCGAATCGGCAAAGACTGTCCCCAGCGACCAGTCGTTTAAGAACGTCCCCAATGACTAGGCGGTTAGGCGCGGGATTTGTTGTGGGCGAGGGCTAGGCCTACGGCGGCGATGGCAGCGGCGAAGAGCACCGTGACGCCCAGATCGCAGGCGATGTCGCCCAGCACGGCGGACGTCAGGTCCGCGGCGAGCGCCTTGTTGATCGCGTCGTTCACCCAATATGTCGGCACAAAGTGCGCCACCGTCTGCACGGCCGAACCCATCAGCGACAGCGGCATCCAAGCGCCACCCAAAAACGTCATGAGCATGCCGAGTAAGTTGCCCACGCCGTTGAGCAGCTCCTCGCGCGCGCCCAAGCTCGACAGGGTAAAGCCAACGGCCAGCGGCGTGCACGCCAGGGCAAACGTCGCTGCCAGCGCCAGACACACACGACCCACACCGACCTCGGCAACCGCGCCGGCAAAGCCCGCGACACCCACCATGCTCGACACGAACCAGATGCAGACGGTGAGCACCGCGGCGGCCGCGAACACAGCAAGCGAACGCTGGCGCTCGGGGATTGGTCCGGCCTCCATGCGGCGCACGCGCTCGGGCTCGTTCATGCCCGAGAACACCAATCCCACCGACACGATGACCGACGAGATGATCGCGTACGCGCCAAAGTTGAAGTACGACTCGAGTGGGGCGACGGCAGTCGATTCGACCTTGACCTGCTCGATCTGGACCTCGGCGCGCTTGGCGGCAGCATGCTCGGCGGCCTTGGCGACCTCGCCGTCGGAAGCAGCTGGCTCAAGCGCCGCCGCAGCACCCGCGAGCGAGATCCAGCGTGAGGCCTCGGCAGACGAAAGCGCCGCCGCCATGGTGCCGGCACCGTAGGTCACATCGAGCCTGGGCAGGTCCTCCCCCGCACGGGCGGCCGCAACAAGATCGTCCTCAAACCCCTCCGGGATAAAGAACACGCAGTCGGCGCTGCCCTTGGCGCTGTTACTCTTGGCGAGCGCGTCCGCAAGGTCGTACGTGTCGTCGCCGACGCCCGTGACCAGGTCAAAGCGTGAGCCTAGGTGCTTGGTAAGCGCCCGCGAAAGGTTGCTATTGTCGCGGTCGACCACGATCACGTTGGTGTCGTAGGGCTTGTACTCGGTAAGCTGCGACGAGTTCCAGCTCACCGAGGCCGCGATGAATACGCCCATGAGCGAGATGAACACCGTATAGATGAGCAGATAGAGCGGGTGCGCGAGCGCCATGCGAAGCGCGGTCTTAAAGGTGCTCATAGCGGCTCCTTCCAAAGATCAGCGTAGCGGCGGCGACAAACACCAGGGCCATCAGGACGAGCGCACCAGCGCGAACGGCAAAGGGCCCCAGGTCCTCAAAGAAATACAGGCGATTGAACATGTCGCAGATGAGCTTGACGGGGTTGAGCCAGCACTCGGCCGGGCAGGCGCGGGCGACGTCGTCGGCAAGCGCCATCGCTGGCTCGCCGTAGAGCCCGGCAAACAGGGCACACGTAGTGGCAAAGCCCGTGAGGATGCCCGACTTGGACGCCTTGCCACCCTTAACGGGCAGCGTGCCCACAAAAAGGCCCAGGCCCGTCGCGGCAAGCGCGGACACGGCGCCACCCACCAGACACAGCCCCTCGCGCCCGCCAAAGTCGACGCCAACGACTAGGCGCACATAGCCAATCGCGACCGCCATCGAGGCAAAGGAAACCAGCCACGAGCCGACAAAGATGCCGGCCAGCGACGCCGTCTTGGAAAGGCCACCCACGCAGCGGCGCGCGCCAAGGCCCGACAGATTGGGCTGCAGATCGACGACGCTCAAGGCGGCAAACTCGGCAGACATCATCGCGACCAGACCAAAGAGCGCGTAGTAGTAAATGGTCGTGCCGTCGGGTGTGGTGCGCGTCAGGCTCACGCGGCGGGTTCCGCCCTCGAGCGACAGGGCGCGCGCAACCGCCTCCGGGTCGGCGAGCGCCGCCGGGTTGTCTTGGGCAATCTTGGACATGAGCTCGGCATTTTGCGTATACGAGCTTGCCACCGTCTCAAGGATGCTGCGGTCGGTGAGCACCGTCGACGCACGCGAGCTGTCATAGCTCGAAAGCAGCGTGAGCTTGGGCGTGCCCGCGGCATCGACCGTGTAGATGCCCGCGACTTCGCCGGCCTTGAGCGCACGGTTTGCATCGGCCGCGTCGTCGCACTCGTGGATCTTGAGCAGCTGGTCGTCGCCCTTCTTGGCAAGCGACGTCGCCACATCCTTAAAGGTCGAAGCGTCCCAGGCTTCGTCAGCGACAACGGCCACCGGCACCGGGTCGACCTTGCCGTCAGAGCTCAGGTTCGCGAACATAAACATAAACATCGTGGAAAGCGCGATAGGAAAGACCGCGCCCCAGACCCATGTACTCGGTCGACGCAGCAGCGTCTTGAGCGTGGTGATGATGGTGTTGAACATGGCCGCCCCCTAGTCGCGCAGCTCGCGGCCGGTGATCTCGAGGAACACGTCGTTGAGGGTCGGCGGTTCGCTCCACACGCGGCCGAGCGCCACGTCGGCGGCGCGCAGCGTGTCGAGGATGTCGACCAGGTTGTGCGGGCTCGCCTCGCAGGTGCAGACAAGTTCGCCGCCGGACAGCTCGACCGAAAGCACGTGCTCGAGGGCACGCAGCCGCTCGACCGTGGCGGCCTCGACGGCGCCGACCTCGACGGTCACGCGCTCGCCCATCTGGATCATGCGCTTGAGCTCGTCGTTGGTGCCCTGCGCCAGCACGCGGCCGCCGTCCATGATCATGATGCGGCTGCAGATCTGCTCGACCTCCTCCATGTAATGGCTGGTATACACCACCGTGGCGCCCTCGTCGCGCAGGCGGCAGATGCCCTCCAGGATGGCGTTGCGACTCTGCGGGTCGACCGCCACCGTGGGCTCGTCAAAAAAGATGAGCTCGGGCTTGTGCGCGATGCCGCAGGCGATGTTGAGACGGCGCGCCAGGCCGCCCGAGAGCTTGCCGGGGCGGAACTTGGTAAAGTCGCCCAGACCGACGAAGTCGATCGCCTCGTCCACGAGCGCACGGCGGCGCTTGCGGTCGTTGACGTAGAGGCTACAGAAATAGTCGATGTTCTCGCGCACAGTGAGCTCGTCGAACACCGCCACCTGCTGCGGCACCACGCCGATGCGGCGCTTGAGGTCGTAACGCGTGGGCGTCATGGGCTCGCCGAATAGCTCGATGGTGCCCTTGTCGTAGGCGAGCAGCTGCAAAATGCAGTTGATGGACGTGGTCTTGCCCGAGCCGTTGGGGCCAAGCAGGCCAAAGATCTCGCCGGGGGCGATGCTCAGATTAAAGTGGTCGAGCGCAATAAGGTCGTCGTAGCGCTTGACGAGGTTTTCGACATGGA
>CATXJW010000075.1 GCA_958370325.1 uncultured Collinsella sp.
CGTTGCCGGTGCGACCCAGGTATTCCAGCGCTCGCGCCACGCCCACGCCCTTGTCGATGCCCTTGGGGCTCAGCTCGCGATTCTGACCACCGGTGTTGCACAGCTCAAACTCGCGATCGATAAAGCCATCGTCGTTGGCTACGCGAGCCAGGTCGCACGCGTTAATGCACACCTTGCCTACGCGCAAATGTCCATCGACGCGCATCTGATCAACGCCATGCACCACGCCGGCGCCTAGCAGAAATGACTGTTCGACACCAACTGGCTCAAGTGAATAGGTGGCACCGTTCGTCTCGAACAACGCCTCGCCGCCCGCCACAGTAATGCGACGCGCGAGCTCCTCAACAATGTCTTCGTCAAAGCAGTCCTCGTGTACCACGCATCCCTCGACCTCGAGTGTGGCGCCCGCCATGGCAACGATACCCGCCGGGTTCAGCGCGCGCAGGCCATCGGCAATCAGCCACAAGGGGCGACCCGTGCAGATAAATGCCTGGTGACCCGCATTGCGCAGGCGACCAAATGCATCGACAACGGCCTTCGACGGATGGATTGCATTGAAGTCCTTATCGGTCATATCGTCGGGATCGAACGACGTCAGCGTGCCGTCCACGTCAAAAAAGAGCACAGCGGATTCGGAGCACGCATCAATCATATGGGTTCCTTTCGAGGATAAGGGCAAACGAAGCATCCATCATATAATGGAGCGACGCAACCAGAGAGGTCACCCATGGAATTTTACGCAAGCTGCCCCGAGGGCTTTGAGTCCGCACTCGCCGATGAGCTTAAACGCCTCGGGCTTTCGCATGTCCGCCGCCTGAAGGGCCGCGCTACGTTTGAGGGCGAGCTCGAAGAAGGCTACCGCGCCTGCCTGTGGTCGCGCCTGGCCAGCCGCGTGTTCGCGGTGCTCGGGCGCTTTGAGGCGCAGGATGCCGATGAGTTGTACGACGGCGTTTACGACATCGCCTGGGAGAGCATCGTCCGCCCCGGCGCCACCATCGCCATTACCGCCCGCGGCGTGACCGAGCAGCTACGCAACACGCGCTTCTCGGCCCTGCGCGCCAAAGACGCGCTGTGCGACCGCCTGGCCGAGACCACGGGACGTCGCGCCGACGTCGATGCCGCCGACCCCGATGTTCACCTGTTGCTTTCGCTGCGCCAGCGCCGCGCGAGCATAAGCCTGGACCTTTCGGGCGACCCACTGTTCAAACGCCTGCCGCCCGCAGCGACCCGCGCCGGCGAGGGCGCGCACGTGCTGCGCCCCGACTACGCCGCCCTGGTGCTGGCGCAGGTCGGCTGGACCGCACTGTGCGAGCGCGAGCTAACGGCCGACGATTACGAAAACGAAGCCCTACCCACGCTGATCGACGCCTCATGCGCCGGCGGCGGTCTGCTGTTGGAGGCCGTGAACATTCTGACCGACCGCGCCCCGGGTACCGCACGCGAGCACTGGGGCTTTGAGGGCTGGCAGCTGCACGACGCCGCCCTGTGGAAGCAACTGCTTGCCGAGGCGCGCGAGCGCGAGACGGCAGCACGCGAGCGACAGGCGCGCATCGTGGCCGTAGACATCGACCCCGCCGCCCGCAAGACCGCAGAGCGCATGGTCAAGTGCGCCGGCTACAAGCGTTTTGTCGACTTTTGCGCTGCCAAGCCAGCCACCGTGTTGGACCATGCAGGCGCTGTCGCCGGCGCCGCCGTGGTCGCAGACACCACCGAGACCCCGCTTTCGCTCATGCACGACGCCATGACGCTGGTCGGCGAGCTGCGCCGCGCGCCCGAGCTTACCGCCGCGCCGGTCGCCGCGCTCACCCGCGATGGCCTTATGGCACGCGCGCTCCACGCCGAGCCCGCGCACTCCATCGTCGTCATGCCCAACAACGAAGAGGCGACTATTGAGGTTTGGCCCTCGCTCGACCACGCCGCCGCAGCGTTTGAGGCTGCGACCAGTGCGAATGCCGAGGCCGAGATTGCGGATGCCAGCGAAGTCAACGACAAAGCCGCCGGCACCCCCATGCCCGAGCCTGCCGCCATGCTCGACCTGGGCGACGGCAAGCCGCTGCCCGTGCTCATCCCCGAGTCCGAGCAGTTCGCCAACCGCCTGCGCAAAAATGCCCGCCTGCGTCGCAAGTGGGCAAAGCGCGAGGGCGTGAGCTGCTACCGCGTCTACGATGCCGACCTGCCCGACTACTCCGCCGCTATCGACCTGTACGAGGGTTGCCCGCAGACTCCGGGCCGCTGGCTCGTCATCGCCGAATATGCCGCGCCCAAGACCATCGACCCCGCACTGGCCCAGGCCCGTATGCTCGATATCCTGGCCATCGCGCCGCGTATCCTAGATGTTCCCGCCGAGCATGTGCACGCCAAGGCCCGCGTGCGTTCGCGCGGCGGCTCGCAATACGGCAAGCAGGGCGCCGGCAAGGGCGGCTCGGGCGAGCGCGCCAATATCGCGCGCCGTCGTCTGCCGCTCATCGAAGAGGGCGGCCTCACCTTTGCCGTCAACTTTGACGACTACCTGGACGTGGGCATCTTCTTGGACCACCGCGTCACCCGCAACCTGGTGCGCGAGCACGCCAAGCAGGCGCGCCGCTTCCTCAACCTGTTTGCCTACACCGGCACTGCCACCTGCTACGCGGCCGATGGCGGCGTCGAGGAGACCGTGACGGTCGACCTCTCCAACACCTACCTGGACTGGGCCGAGCGCAACATGCGCCAGAACGGCTTTGTGGGGCCTCAGCATCATTTTGTGCGCGACGACGTGCTCGCCTGGATTCGCGACCAGCGCCAGACGCGCAACCGCTGGGACCTGATCTTTGTCGACCCACCCACGTTTTCGAACTCGTCCAAGATGGGCCGCCGCACCTGGGATGTCCAGCGCGACCATGTTGAGCTTTTGGCCGGCGTATCTCGCCTGCTCGCGCAGGGCGGCCATGCCATCTTTAGCTGCAACCTGCGCGGCTTCCGCCCCGAAACGCGCAAGCTCGCGCGCGTGGGCGTGGTGCTGGAGGACATTACGGCGCAGACCATCCCCGAGGACTTCGCGCGCAACCAGAAGGTGCACCACTGCTACATCGTGCGCCGCCTGCCCATCGAGGACGCCATGGCCGAGGTCGGCTTTAGCGCCGAGGAAATTGCCGAGCGCGTCGAGGAACTACGCAACCCCGAGGCCCGCAAGCCTCGCGCAGCAGCACCCGCGCACGCGCAGGCCGGCGACCGAGGGCCGCGCGGCGACGGCAAGCCCTCCCCCGCCGGCAAGCCCAAAAAGAAGAAGTTCTACGCCAGCAAGCCCAAGGACAAATAACAAAGTTGCGGTGGAATACGGACTGTTTTGCCTGGAATTAGGCAAATTTAGACCGTATTTCACCGCAACTCATATTGGGATGGTGGTTGGCGATCTAGCCTTGGATGACCAATCGGTAGCCGATGCCCACATGCGTCTGGATATAGCGCGGATGCGCGGGGTCGGACTCGATTTTCTTGCGCAGCGTGCCCATAAAGACGCGCAGGCTCGCCAGGTCGCTCTTGGTCGCCGTGCCCCAAATCTCGTGCAGGATAAACTGGTGCGTCAACACCTTGTCGGCGTTGTGCGCCAGCAGACACAGGAGCTTGTACTCGATCGGCGTCAGGTGCAGTTCCTCGCCATCCATCATGGCGATGCCAGCATCAAAATCGATATGCAGCTCACCGGTATCGAACGAGCCCTCGGAGGCAACGCCGCCTGTTTGCGCATACGAAAGGCGCCTGAGCGTCGTGCGAATGCGCGCGAGCAGTTCCTCGACCGAAAACGGCTTGGTCAGGTAGTCGTCGGCACCAGCATCGAGCGCGCGGATCTTGTCCGCGTCCTCGCTGCGCGCCGAGACCACGATGATCGGCATACCCGACCACGCGCGCACCGACTCCACCACCTTGACGCCGTCCATATCGGGCAGGCCCAGATCGAGCAGCACAATGCTTGGCGCCTGCGACGAAGCGGCGGCGATAGCGGCATGGGCGGTCTCCACAGCCATATGGCGCAGGCCGTGCGCCTCGAGCGCGGCAACGATGAGGTTGCGAACGGCTGGATCGTCCTCAACGACCAAGATGAGCGGTTTCACGGCAGAGTTCGGCACGGTGCTACTCCTTATCAAACGAAACGTCGGCGGCGGGAAGCTCAATCGTGAAGACCGAGCCGTGCGGATCCGCCGCGGCAACCTCTATGCTACCGCCATGCGCCAACGCAATGGAGCGGCAGAGCGAAAGCCCCAGGCCCACGCTGCGGTGACTGTCAGCCAAGCCGTGGTTGGCGGTGTAGAACGACTCAAAGATGCGCTCGCGGTCCTCGGGAGCAATGCCCGGGCCGTCATCGGCCACCGAGCACGCCACGCGTCCATCGCCGGCGTCAATCGAGATCACGATATGCGAGCCTGCGGGCGTGTAGGTAATGGCATTGTTCACCAGGTTTACCACCAGCTGCACCATCAGGCGCGCATCGACATTGACGAGCGCCGGCTCATCGCTCGCCACCACCTTAAGGTCGTGCTCGCGCACGGCCGGATTTACATGGCGCAGCGCCTCCTCGACGATATCGTCCATAAGCTCGAGCGTGGTCGACAGATGCATGCCGCCGCCCTCGAGTTTGGTGATGGCGAGCAGGTTCTCGACGGTGGCGTTGAGCCACAGCGCATCCGAGCGAATGGATAGCAGCAGGCCGCGGCGCGTCTGGGCATCGAGCACCGCGGTGCCGGTCGAACCCTGATCGAGCAGCACGTCGGCATTACCCGAAATACTGGTAAGCGGCGTGCGCAGATCGTGCGAGATGGAGCGCAGCAGATTGGCGCGCAGCTGCTCATTTTTGGCAAGCACCGCCGCCTCCTCGCGGGCCTCCATGGCGCGGGCGCGATCGAGTGCCAGCTCGCCTTCGCTCACGATGGCATCGGCAAGTGTCCGCTCCTCGTGCGTCAGCACGTCGGGCTCGGCAACGATAGCCAGCACGCCCACCACCGAGGCGGGGTCGCCCGAGCGCACGAAGCTGTCGCCCGTGCGAACCGTCAGGTAGATGCCATAAAACGCCGAGCCGCCATAGGTGGCATCGAGCGGCGTTCCCACATAGGCGGACGCCGAGAGCCGCGGCGGCATCTGCGGCGCCAGTTCATGCACCGGCGCGACATCGCCCACGGCCGTGTATGTCGCACGCGGCAGCAGGTCATCGCCCTCGGCGTCGGCGCTGTACCACACGACCGGACAGCCCGAAAGACGCGCCAGCTGCGTTGCCATGGCATGGACGATCTGCTGCTGATCGGCGCAGCGCTGCAGCATGCGGTTGGTCTCGAGCACCATCTGCGTGCGGCGGTCGCTGGCGGCGGCCTGCGCCAAGGCGCGGCGCAGGGCCAACGCAATCGAGCTCGACACGAGCGAGACCGCAAACATAATGAAGAACATACCGGGATAGACGCGATCGATAAACGACAGCGAGTAGCGCGGGTCGACAAACAGGAAGTTGTAGAGCGCCACGGCGGCAGCCGAACTCAGCAGGCAATACAGGCGGCTCCAGGTAAAGAATGCGCACAGCTGCACGGCGAACACATAGACGATCATGATGCTAGGCGCGAGACCAGGATGGTCGAGCAACGCGCCCACAATCGTTGCCGCGACCAGCAGCCCCGCCGACACGCAGACGTCATACAGAGGGCTGCGGCGCGTCAGCGTCGTGCGCCGCCACCAAAAGTTCTCGGCAATATCGCCGTCCGCACGGACGTCCATCAGCACCCCGCCCCTCTCTCAAAAACAAAAACCACCACAAAGGGACAGGCACCTTTGTGG
>CATXJW010000076.1 GCA_958370325.1 uncultured Collinsella sp.
GCCGAGGTCCGTCAGTCCACGCCCGGCATCGGCCTGATCTCGCCTCCGCCGCACCACGACATCTACTCCATCGAGGACCTGGCGGAGCTTATCTTCGATCTTAAGAACGCCAATCCCGGCGCACGCGTGTCGGTCAAGCTGGTCAGCGAGGCCGGTGTCGGCACCATCGCCACCGGCGTGGCCAAGGGCGCTGCCGATAAGATCTTGATCAGCGGCCACAATGGCGGCTCGGGTGCCGCTGCGCGCGACTCAATCTGGCACGCGGGTCTGCCGCTGGAGCTTGGCCTTGCCGAGGCCCAGCAGACGCTGCTGCAAAACGGCCTGCGCTCGCGCGTGGTGCTCGAGGCCGACGGCAAGCTCATGGACGGTACCGATGTCGCCGTTGCCTGCCTGCTGGGTGCCGAGGAGTTTGGCTTTGCGACCATGCCGCTCATCTCCATGGGCTGCCTTATGCAGCGCGACTGCCAGCAGGATACCTGCCCCGCCGGCATCGCCACGCAAAACTGCCGCCTGCGTCGCGGCTTCCGCGGCAAGCCCGAGCACGTCGAGCGCTTTATGCTCTTTGTTGCCGAGCAACTGCGCGAGGTCATGGCGAGCCTGGGCTTCCGCACCGTCGACGAGATGGTCGGCCATCCCGAGTGCTTGCGCCAGATCGAGGTCCCGGGCAACCGCAAGGCTAACCTGCTGGATCTGTCGCCCGTGCTGGTGAGCGCGACCTGTGAGTTTGGTGCCCACATCCCGGGTGCCGACGGCCGTCACTTCCTGCCCCAGATGGCTGCGGACAGCGAGCTCGACAAGACGCTCGACTCCACGTTGTTTGTGCCCTATACGGCCGATGCCCGTGCGCACCTGCGTCCGATTCGCTTCCGCGCCGATATCGCCAACGTCAACCGCTGCGTGGGCACCATCCTGGGTAACGCGGTGACCAAGGCACATCCCGAGGGCCTGCCCGCCGGCTCCATCACCATCGATTGCGATGGATCGGCCGGTCAGAGCTTTGGCGCCTTCCTGCCGCGCGGCATTACGCTCAACGTGTGCGGCGACGCCAACGACTACTTTGGCAAGGGCCTTTCGGGCGGCGAGGTGTCGGTGCGCCCCAACCCGCATGCGACCTACAAGTTCGACGAAAACACCATCGTGGGCAACGTTGCGTTCTTTGGCGCCACGAGCGGCCGTGGCTTCATCAACGGCTTGGCCGGCCAGCGCTTTGGCGTACGCAACTCCGGTGCCACCGTGGTGGTCGAGGGCTGCGGCAACCACGGCTGTGAGTACATGACGGGCGGCCTGGCGCTCATCCTGGGCGAGGTCGGGCAGAACTTTGCCGCCGGCATGACGGGCGGCGTGGCCTATGTCTTTGACCAGTATGGCACGCTCGATGCCCGCGTGAACCACGAGAGCGTCGAGCTTAAGGCCCCGACGGCCGGCGAGCTGGCGCAGATTCGCGAGCTCATCCAGGAGCACGTGGACGCGACGCAGAGCCCGCGCGGCATCAAGCTGCTCTACAGCTTTGAGACGATGAGCAAGCACTTTGTGAAGGTCATTCCGACCGAGTATGAGCACGTGCTGGCGATTGTCGCCGCCGCCGAGGCCGTCGGCAAGACGCATGCGCAGGCCGAGGAGCTGGCGTTTGACATTGTGACTGGTCGCGCGAGTGCCGCGGATGTCGCTCGCTTCGATGTGGCGGGTGGTGTCGCTGGTGCTGTGCCCGCCGCCGCCAGCTCTGTTGCTTCGACCAAGAAGGAGGCGTAAGTGCCATGGGCAAGCCCGGTGCTTTTCTTGATATCGATCGCGTGACCCACGAGCTTCGCCCCGTGGAGGAGCGCAGTCATGATTTTGATCCCCTGTATGTGGAGCTCGATGACGACGTACGTCGCGCCCAGGCGAGCCGCTGCATGATGTGCGGCGTGGCGTTTTGCCAGATGGGTGCGAGCTTTGGCAACGCGCGCCCGAGCGGCTGCCCGCTGCACAACTTGATTCCCGAGTGGAACGAGCTAGTGTACCGCGGCCGCTGGGATGAGGCTGCCGAGCGCCTGTCGCTCACCTCGCCCATGCCTGAGTTTACGAGCCGCGTGTGCCCGGCGCTGTGCGAGGCCGCGTGCAACCTGGGTTCGGTCGACGGCCAGCCCACGACGATCCATGACAACGAGCGTGCGATCAGCGACCATGAGTGGGCAAACGGCGGCCCGCGCCGCTTTGAGCCGGCAGGGGAGGATGCGCCCACGGTCGCCGTGGTTGGTTCTGGACCGGCTGGTCTAGTGGCTGCATGGGAGCTTGCGCGTCGCGGCGCCCGCGTGACGGTGTTTGAGCGCGACGACCGCCCCGGCGGCCTGCTCATGTACGGCATTCCCAACATGAAGCTCGAGAAGTCCGTGGTCGAGCGTCGCGTGGCGCTCATGCGCGAGCTGGGTATTGTGTTCGAGCTGGGCGCCGACGTGAGCGATCCCAAGGTTACCGCCAGGCTCGACGACTTTGACGCCGTCGTGGTGGCTGCCGGCGCCCGTGCTCCGCGTGGGCTTTCGGCTGCGAACATTGATGCCCCGGGCGTGGTGTATGCCGTGGACTACCTGACGGCTTCGACCGTCTCGGTGCTCGATGGCGGTGAGCCTGCTATTGACGCGCGCGGCCTGGACGTCGTGGTCATTGGCGGTGGCGATACCGGCAACGACTGCGTGGGTACCGCGGTGCGTCAGGGCGCGCGCAGCGTGCGCCAGTTTGAGTTCTTGCCGGCTGCGCCCGATAAGCGCGCGGCAGGCAACCCCTGGCCGCAGTGGCCCAACGTTAAGAAGACCGACTACGGCCAGCAGGAGGCCATCGCTGCCATGGGCGGCGAGATGCGCGCTTGGGGCGTGGACACGCTCGAGGTGCTGCTGGACAAGAAGGGTGCAGCTGCGGGTCTGCGCGTGGTCGATTTGGACTGGTCGGCGGGAAAGCCCGAGCGCATCGCGGGCTCTGAGCACGAGGTGCCTGCGCAGCTGGTGCTCATCGCCTGTGGCTTTACAGGCCCGGAACACGGTGTGTTCGATGCAGTGAGCGTGCCTGTTGCCACCGCTGATCGTCCGCTGCCGGTGATGGCTGCCGAGGGCTCGCATCTCGCGGCTCGCACGGAGGGTGTCGCCGCGGATGCCGCGCCGGTGTATGTGGCGGGTGATGCCCGCAACGGCAGCTCGCTTGTGGTGAGTGCCATGGCCGATGCCCTGGCCTGCGCTGCCGAAGTCGCCGACGCGCTGGAACTGTAAAGTAGTCACGGAGATATTCAACAATCGAATCGGCAAGGGCTGTCCCTAACTGCCGGCACAAAAGGAACGTCCCTAAGTGCCGACAGTTAGGGACGTTCCTTTTCTGTCGGCATTCGGGGACACTCCTTGCGGATTTGCGAGCAGTTTGCTCGTTTGTCGACGTGCGGGTGTTCATTTGTCGACTTCTTGGGCTGTGGTCACCTGTTGTTTCTGTGGTGGCTGCGGGCATCTGGCTCAAAAGGGCGGGTTGGCCGTCGATATTTTCCTGCGGTTTTGTTGCGGCGCGCATTTTCGGTCAAGCTTTTCGTCAAGTGTTTGGTCAGCATCTGGTTTGCAGCCGGAGGCCTATTTTGCCCGCGCTGGTCGTGGCTGCCCACCCTCCTCGTAAGCTCAAATTGAGGTCCATCAGTTTGAGGAGGATGCCATGACTGACCACGCTTTTGACCGAGCAGAGCTGGCTGAAGCCGTCGGCAACGATATTGCCGACATGGCTCACTTTTGGATGCTGCGGAAGTTTCAATTCCTGGAGCCGGCGCGCGAACAGTTCGAGATCATTGTCGACCCGTGGCTCAGCTATTGCACTGAGCCTTCGCAAAACGAAATCATGGCCTACAACATGGCGTTTACCGATTGGCTGCTGTTTGAGCGCCCCTATCGCCATGGCAAAACGCTGCTCAAGCTATATGTTGACGAGCCGCCGGCATCGCTTTCGCCTGCCTCGCTCAAGCGGCTCGAGCAGGTACGCGACACGCAGTATTTCTCGCGCTTTGGCATCTTGGACAAGGATCCTGCGTCCGGCATGGTCGTGCTGAAGGACACGCGCACCGATCATCGCTTTGATGTCTACGATCCGCATATCGTGCAGAAGGAGCACTGGAGTGACGGCGCGATTGCGGTGCGCCTCGCCTGCGTCGACGATGTCTGGCTTACGGCGGGACAGCTCTACCTGTATGACATCGCGCGGCTGAGCGATACGGCGGTCGATGGGCCGGGTGCGGTGCATCCGGAGGACCTGCAGGACGGCTTTGACACCTCGTGCATCAGCTTCTTCTTGCGTCTGGTCCGCGACATCATGGGCGCCCAGGGGCGGTACGTAAAGTCGCTCAACATCTACGAGCAGGAGTGGGAGTAGGGGATGGGTAGTTGTCGCCTGCCTTGCCTTTTGCCTTTTTGTCTCGATCTGTAACGTTTAGGGGCAAAAAACCGGTCTACCTGTTACAGAACGAGACGAATGCTTGGGCGCCGCTGGTTTGTCTAAATCTGTAACGTTTAGGGGCCTGGAGAACGTCTAACTGTTACAGATCGAGACGTTTGGCACCTGGTTGGGGGAATGTCTCAATCTGTAACATCTACAGTCCAAAAATCGGTCTTCCTGTTACAGATCAAGACATTTATCAGCGGAGGCAACGGTGACGATGGTCCATTTGTCCGATGTGGTGGTGATGGAAGTGCCTAATACCGTTCTCAAACACAAACATACGACTCGTAACACGTTGGCGCGGAATAGGATGCTCGCGCGACTCACGGAGGCGACCGAGCAAGGTGCGCTGCTCGCAACGCATGACAATGCCGAGCTCATGTGGCTGCGGCGTCATGTTGGAACCGACGATATCGCGGAACCCGAGCCGTATTTGTTCTGCTTTCAACATGATTGGGGTGTACTGACGCCGGCGGAGCGAACGCTGCGTACCATCAAAGGGCTTGCAGAGTTTCATCCCGATTGGGCGTTTTGGGGCTATGACGCGGCGCTTTTGTGGGGTCTGGAGGTGCCGAATGATCTGCTTGGGTCGCGTTTTCTTGTTAAGACGGGTTGTTCGGTGACGTTGAGCGGCGGGTGCAGGTTGTTGCGTCCGCAGATGGCGGGCGCACTCGAGCATGTTGATGGCGTGCGGGTGACGTCGTTTTGGCGCACGGTGGAGGATTGCCTACTGCGTGCGCCGTTCTCCTACGGGTTGGCGATTGCCGATTCTGCACTGCGGGCGAAAGGCGTATCACGTGGGGATTTGTGCGAGCGCCTCCGCGCCGATTGCGAGGGCAGGCGAGGGTATCGCAGGGCACAGGTGATTGCGTCGTATGCGGACGGGCTGTCTGAAAACGGCGGCGAGTCTCGGTTCCGAGCATTCTTTATTGCGTACGGCTTTCCGGTTCCGGAGCTGCAGGTGGAGTTTCGCGACCCGCTCGATCCGAGCCAGGTGTTTCGCGTCGACTATTTTTGGCGGCTCGAGGACGGGACGTGTGTCATCGGCGAGCTCGACGGAAAGGGGAAGTACACCTTGCAGAGCGGCGAGGGTCGGGAGTCGGTTGACCCATTCGTGGCAGAGCGTCAGCGGGAATCTCATCTGACAATGCTCGGGCATAAGGTGCTTCGGTTTACGTTTGATGAGCTCAAGAATTCGGGGAAGCTGGTTGAGAAGATGAGGCTGGCGGGTATTCCGCGACGGCCCGATTTGGCTGAGGAGTGGAGACGTCAGTGGTATGGGCGCTGAGAGGTTTCGTCTCGATCTGTAACGTTTAGAGGCTGTTTGAGCTCGTAATTGTTACAGATCGAGACA
>CATXJW010000077.1 GCA_958370325.1 uncultured Collinsella sp.
GTTGCTTCCAGGTGCTTTCGCTGATTCCGGGCACATCGCGCTCCGGCTCCACCATTATCGGTGGCCTGCTTTTGGGCTGCACGCGCTCGGTGGCATCCAAGTTTACGTTCTTCCTGGCCATCCCTGTCATGTTTGGCGCGAGTGCGCTCAAGCTGGTCAAGTACTTCATCAAGGGCGGCACGTTCGGCGCCAACGAGGTCGCTATCTTGGGCGTGGGCTGCGTTGTGGCCTTTGTGGTTTCGCTTATCGCCATCAAGTGGCTCATGGGCTTCGTCCGCCGTCACGACTTTAAGTGCTTCGGTGTTTACCGCATCATCCTGGGCATCGTAGTGCTCGCATACTTCTTTGTTCTGGAGCCGATGCTCGGCCTCTAACTTGGTTGACGCTGCGCGGCGGCCAGAGCGACAACTTGTCATTCAAAGAGGGTGGCATGACCAAAAGGTCTATGCCGCCCTCTTTTTTGGGCGATGGGGTGGGCCCGATGGTGGCGCACGGAGTCGTGGTGTGATTTGCGTCGGTGTCCGCGCGGCTCGGTATACTGGTACGGCTCAAACTATGGCGCTGCCCGCAGGCGCGCCGTCTGTCAGATGAGGAGTCGCCCATGACCCAGCCCCTGCCCTGGGAAAAGAACACCGCGGTACCCGTGCCGCCCGCGCCGGAACCCGTGCCGCTCGATGCGTACACCGCCCCCGCCGCGCCGGAACCCGAGCTCGTTCCGCTCGACATCTACGACGCCCCGGCTCCGGCGCCCAAGCCCGCCAAGCCGCTCGTCGATATCGATAGCCTGAACCCCGCCCAGCGCGAGGCGGTCCTGACCACCGAGGGCCCACTGCTGGTCCTTGCCGGTGCTGGCTCGGGCAAGACCCGCGTCCTGACCTTCCGCATCGCGCATATGCTCGGCGACCTGGGCGTTAAGCCCTGGCAGGTCTTGGCCATCACGTTTACCAACAAGGCTGCGGCCGAGATGCGCGAGCGTCTGGCAGCGCTCATCCCCAGTGGCACCCGCGGCATGTGGGTGTGCACCTTCCACGCCATGTGCGTGCGCATGCTGCGCGAGGACGCCGACCTGCTGGGCTACACCGGCCAGTTCACCATCTACGATGATGACGACTCAAAGCGCATGGTGCGCGACATTATGCAGGCGCTCGGCATTGAGCAAAAGCAGTTCCCCATTAACATGATCCGCAGCAAGATCAGCTCGGCTAAAAACGCCATGATCGGGCCCGAGGACATGCTCAAATCCGCCGACAGCCCCAATGACAAAAAAGCCGCGCAGGTCTACCTGGAGCTGGAGCGCCGCCTGCGCGCCGCCAACGCGATGGACTTCGACGACCTGCTCGTGCGCACGCTCGAGCTGCTGCGTACCCGCCCCGAGGTGCTCGACAAGTACCAGGAGCGCTTCCGCTACATTAGCGTCGACGAGTATCAGGACACCAACCACGTCCAGTACGAGATCGCCAACCTGCTGGCCGCCAAGTACCAAAACCTCATGGTCGTAGGCGACGACGACCAGTCCATTTATAGCTGGCGTGGCGCCGACATCACCAATATCCTGGACTTTGAGAAGGACTTTAAAGACTGCAAGACCGTCAAGCTGGAGCAGAACTATCGCTCTACGGGCCATATCCTGAGCGCCGCCAACGCCGTGGTGCGTCACAACTCGCAGCGCAAGGACAAGCGCCTGTTTACGGCCGAGGGCGATGGTGAGAAGATTCAGGCCTTCCAGGCGAGTGATGAGCGCGACGAGGGCCGCTGGATTGCCGGCGAGATCGAAAAGCTGCATTCCAAGGGCACAAGCTACGATGACATCGCTGTGTTCTACCGCACCAACGCCCAGTCGCGTATCCTCGAAGATATGTTCCTGCGCGCGGGCGTGCCCTACAAGATCGTGGGTGGCACGCGATTCTTCGACCGTGCCGAGATCCGCGACGTCATGGCCTACCTCAAGATGATCGTGAACCCGGCCGACGAGATGAGCGTCAAGCGCGTCATCAACACGCCGCGCCGTGGCATCGGCTCCACCTCGATCCAAAAGATCGAGCAGCTGGCGCGCGACAACCGCTGCTCGTTCTTCCAAGCCTGCGAGATCGCGTGCGCCGAGACGGGCATGTTTAGCGCCAAGGTCCGCAATGGCCTGTCGAGCTTTGTGGCGCTGGTGCGCGAGGGTCGCCGCATGGACGGCGAGCTCAAGGACGTCGTCGAGATGATTGTCGACAAGACGGGCCTGCTGCAAGCCTTCCGCGCCGAGGGCACCATGGAGTCCGAGAGCCGCGCCGAGAACATTCAAGAATTCTTGGGTGTCGCTGCCGAATTTGAGGAGACGCACGAGGATATCGAGGGTACGCTCGAGAGCTTGGAAGAGCTGCGCGCGGCCGGTGTTGCCGACGTGCCAGCCGGCGCTGAGCCCGAGCCCGTTGTGGTGAGCGCACCTGCGCCCGAGCCGGGACCGTCTGCTCCGGCATCCTCGTTTGAGGCACTCGTCGGCGCGCGCGATGCCGCAGGTTCCAATCCGCTCGATAGCCTAGCCGCCCCGGCGCTCTCGCCGCAGGATGCCCTGGCCGCCGCCATTGCGGGCAACGCGTATGCCGCGCCGGCGGAGATGCCGGCGGGTGCCGTGCATGCCGACGAGATCGAGCGCACCTACGGTCCGCTCACCTGTAAGGCGCTGCCGGCACTCATGGAGTGGCTGGCCCTGCGCTCCGACTTGGATTCCCTGGCCGGCGAGACGCATGCCATCACCATGATGACCATCCACTCCGCCAAGGGCCTGGAGTTTCCGGCGGTGTTCGTGGCCGGCATGGAGGAGGGCATCTTCCCGCATGTGCACGACTTTGGCGGCAGCGATGACCCGGGCAAGCTCGAGGAGGAGCGTCGCCTGGCCTACGTCGCCATCACGCGCGCCCGCAAGCGCCTGTTCCTGACCTATGCGGCCACGCGTCGCACCTACGGATCGACCTCTGCCAACCCGCGCTCGCGCTTCCTCAACGAGATTCCGTTTGAGGATATCGAGTTTAGCGGTATCGGTTCTGCTGGTTTTGAGGGCACGGGCTGGGAGAAGCGCGGCGACCGACACGGCACGTTTGGCTCGGGTATGGGTTCGGACATGTATGGCGGCAAGGTGTTCGGTTCGCATACGCGCTCGACCGGCGGCTCCGGCTCGCGCGGCGGGTCGAGCTTTGACGACTTCTTTGGCGGCAGCAGCTATGGGACCGAGCGCCATCGTGGGGTTTCGCCTGACGCCGGCCGCGTTGCCTCGACCTTTGGCTCGGGCGCGCCGCGAGCCAAAAAGCCGTCGTCTAAGGTGTCGCCGACGGTGGAGCGCAAGGTCGATCGCGCCAGCGCGTCGCAGGACTTTGCCGCGGGCGATACCGTGAGCCACAAGACCTTTGGCACGGGTACCGTGATCTCGGTCGCCGGAGACATGATCGAGGTTCAATTCGAGAAGACCGGCCAGACCAAAAAGCTGATGAAGGGCTTTGCGCCTATAGTGAAACTGACCTAGGCGGCTTTCCCAGGCACGGCACCTCAGCCTTCAATCGTCGGGCATGACCTCAAGGTCTATGCCCTCCTCTTTCAGGCCGATCTGCCGCACCTGGAAAACCCGTACATCTTGCTAGGTGGGCGCGCCGGGGGCTCTGGTCGCCTGCTCGGGCAGTCCTGCGCAAGGCGGAGGCCACATTAAGTGGCCTCCTTTGCGTGCAGAACTCGCGATCGATGTTGCCCTATACGCCCGCCCAGGTCCTTGGATAACGTTGCTGGACGAACGTCGCTTTGCTCGTTCGCTTTTTGGTCTGGAGAGTCGGGTGGGCTGAATACTTAGACATGGCAAGGGGCTCCCCCGTTAAAGAACGGGGGAGCCCCTTGTTTCGTTTGGGTTGTTGTTGCGACCTAGAGGTGGCTGATAATCAGTTCCATCTTGCCTTCGAGTTCGATCTGGTCCACAGTGCTCGGGGCCAGCAGGTGGCTTCCCTTGTGGACGGGGTCGCCGCAGACGGTGCCTTTGCCGTCGATGACCGACAGACACATGAAGGGCCAGCGCTGCTCCAAGGTCTTGCTGCCGTCGACACGCACGCAATCGACGGTGTAGCAGGGGTTGGACTCGAGCTCGGTTACGCCATCGACCTCGGGCGCGGTTACGGTACCGTCGGTCGGTGCCTGCGCGTTAAAGTTGATGCAATCCAGGCTCTGCTCAATGTGAAGTGGGCGCAGCTTGCCGTCGGTGCCGGGGCGGTCGTAGTCGTACAGACGATACGTCACGTCGCTCGACTGTTGCGTCTCCAAAATGAGCGTACCGGTTTTGATGGCGTGCACGGTGCCGGAGTCGATCTGGAAAAAGTCGCCCTTGTGAATCGGCAGCACGTTGAGCATCTCGTCCCAGCGGCCCTTCTCGATCATCTGCGCGGCCTCGGCGCGGTCGTGCGCGCGCTGGCCGACGATGATCGTGGCGCCGGGCTCGCAGTCCAGCACATACCAGCACTCGGTTTTGCCCAGGCTGCCGTTCTCGTGCTCGGCGGCGTACTCGTCGTTGGGATGAATCTGGATCGAAAGGTCGTCCTTGGCGTCCAGAATCTTGATGAGCAGCGGGAACTCCTTGCCCTTGCAGTTGCCAAAGAGTTCGCGGTGCTCGGCCCACAGCCATGACAGCGTGTGACCGGCGTACGGGCCCTCCGCAATCTGGCAGTCGCCGTTGGGATGGGCCGAGATGGCCCAGCACTCACCGATGGGACCCTCGGGAATGTCGTAGCCAAACACGGTCTCCAGCTGGCGGCCGCCCCAGATCTTCTCGTGGAAGATCGGCGTGAGTTTAATCAAATCGGACATGTGCATACTCCCATAAGGTTGTGCGGGTGCCGCGTAGGACAGCTCAAAACGAGCACCCACCGGATTACAAAACTAGGCCAGCGTTACGTTGTGCAGCTCAAAGCGGTCGCCTACGTTGTGCGAGACAGAATATTCAAACGCGGTGCCGCTATCCAAGAAGCCAATCTGGTTGAGTTCGAGCAGGGGAGAGCCGGGTTTGGTATCCAGGCGCTCAGCCTCTTCTTCAGTTGCCGCGACAGCGCGAATGGTACGGTGGAAACTCGAGATCTTGAGTCCGCACTGCTCGCGGATGAAGCTGTAGATCGATGCGTACAGGTCTTTTTTCTTAAGACCCGGAATCAGCTCGAGTGGCATATAGGTGTACTCAATAACGATGGGCTGACCATCGACCTCGCGTACGCGCACGATGTGATAGGCAAAGTCGTCTTCGGCCATTCCCAGCTGGGTCGCAACCTCTGCCGGCGGATTGACGATCGAGAAATCGTAGACCACCGAGGTCACTTTCTCCCCGCGATGCTCGTACGAAAAGCCTTGGGCGCGGTCGTTCTTGCCTTGGAAAAACACCTGGCCGGGAAGCCCCGCCGTGTCCTTGACGTAGGTGCCCGATCCGCGCCGGCTGGTAATAAGGCCTTCCTCGGTGATCTGCTCAATTGCTCGTTTGACGGTGATTTTGGAAACGCTATAGAGCTCACAGAACTCAACGACGGTGGGCAACTTATCGCCCGGCTTAAGGGCGCCGTCCTCGATGCTTCGACGGATATCTGCAGCTATCGCCTCGTATTTGGGAATCATGGAACCTCCTTTCCGGCTTGATTGAGTACAAAAGAAAGTATAGTCAACACCTAAGCATCCCTATTGCGTTTCTGAAAAGTTCGAGAAAGGGTTAATTAAAAAACGCTTCTCTTTAAAAACTAGAGCGCTCTAAATGAATATGCATTCGAATAATGTGG
>CATXJW010000078.1 GCA_958370325.1 uncultured Collinsella sp.
TAACCGCTCGTGCTACAACAATACGGACATCAGAGATTAAAACACGGTCCCCGTCGGGTAGTCGTGGGCGTGCGGGAGTCCGCATCAGTAACCTGCCTCCTTGGTTGTCCCTTCTCTGCATGGTCATCTACATTTCAGTAGTAGAAACTAGCCCTAATCATAGACGGTCGAGAGGGGGCTATCGCGTGAAGCTGCCGAGGCATTATTCAGGGTTGCGCGCCAGCACCAGGTTTCTCCTGACAACCTTCCTCATCACCTGGCCCGCGTGGTGGCTGAACGCAGCCCTGACCTCGGCGGGCATCATCGAGTATTCAAGTCCCATCGAAACGGCGCTCCACACCGCCGGCGTCTTCGGGCCCACCGTCGCCGGGCTCTCGTTGATCCCGGGAGGCTTTACCCTGAAGCGCAGCCTCGCGTTCACGTTCGGCGGACTGAGACGCTCGCTCCCTTGGACCGCGGCGTTTCTCGTCGTGCCGCTGGTTCTTCTCACCGCCGCTTCCGATGGCCTCGCGGAAAGCTTCAGCCCAATCTCCGCCATGGGGGTCTTCCTTGCTGCCCTCATGGTGAGCGGCGGCAACGAGGAGCTGGGTTGGCGAGCGGTCCTGGAGCCTGAGCTTGAGCGAAGAATTCCTTTTTTCGCGGCCTGTCTTGCCACCGGGGCGATTTGGGGCCTGTGGCATCTGCCGCTGTGGTTCACGCAGGGCGCCGGGAGGGAGACGACCCCGTTTCTTGCGTTCGTAACCCTCGCCGTGCTCCTCTCGTTCTGGCTGTCAGCGCTCTATCGCGCGGGCGGGTGCGCCTTCTCCTGCCGCCTTCTCCATGCATTAGCGAACACGCTAATCGGGGTGCTTTCGCTTTCAAGCATTTCACTTGTGATAGCCGCGATGCTCGCCCTCACGGGGCTCTCGTTGGCCGCTTTCCGCCGCAAGCTCCCAATCGAAGAGGTCTGCGACGGAAAATCGGAATGGCCTGCTCCGTGAATTAGGTGAGGCCGCGCTGGCGAACGATCGCAGACAGGCGAGCACCCTTGAACCGGAATGCCGTTCCGATCCAGGATGCTCGTTTTTTCTATATGTGGACAGGCGCGCAAAAGGGGGCGCGAGAAGCGACCCTGAGGACCCCACCCCCACTCGACCACGCTGGCGGGCTTCGGCGTGAGCTCGTGGTAAACGCGGCAAATACCGGGGATCTCGTCATTTTACAGCCGCTCGATATGACAAAGGGACTGCCGCTTTGTCATATTCCGCACCTACGCGAGCGCTTGATCGATAAGCTTGTTGAGTGCCTCGCGCTGCTCAGCAGAGTTGATACCGCCCATGATCGGTTCTCCCACGATGTTGCCGTTCTGGTCGATCACGTAGGTGGTCGGGAACGAGTACAGGTTGGAGGTGAACTTTCCGGCCTCGCTATCCGACTTAAACCAGATGTTTTTATACGTCACGCCCTTCTTGGAAAGCACGTCCTTGGCATCGGCCACCTCGTCTTTGTTGCCATCGAGCGTAAAGGAATTAACGCCCACGACCTGGCCGCCCTTTGCAGCAAGCTCCTTGTTAAGCTCCTCCAAATCGCTCAGTTCGCCCACACAGGGCTTGCAGGTGGTAAACCAGAAATTCATGACGGTGACCTTGTTCTTGGAGAACAGCTCGTCGCTGTTTACATCGTTGCCGTCCAAGTCCTTGCCCTTAAAGCTGGGGAACTTCGTCTCCCCGCTCTCGCCGTTGGTCATACCTGCGGTCGAGGCATCGACGCTCTCCCCCTCGCCGGGCGTGCTGCCGCATCCGGGAAACTCCTTCTCCAGCGCCATGAGCTTATCCTCGATCTCCTTGATCTGCTGTGCACCGGCCTTGAGTGTCTTAAGCTCATCCGCCGTAAACTCATCCTTGGCGCCGTCGATGGTCTTGAGCAGGAAATCGCCGTAATTGCTGCCGTCTTCAATCATTGCCGAGTCTTTATTTGCCGCATTGAATACCTTTTCCCACAGCGCGTTATCACTCGAAAAGATCTCGTTCTCCTTCTTCATGAGCTTCGCATACAGCTCGGCGGCCTCGTCGGCATTGGTCGGCTCCTGCGCAGTGAGTTCTGCGATCTTGGGATCGGAGCTCGCAGATTCGCTCGCATTGCCACCGGGCGCCGAACATGCCACAAGGCACAAGGCCAATACCGGCACCATAAACAGGGCCGCAATCTTAGAAAGCTTCATGGTCATTCCTCCGTTTTGTCGAAGCTTGTTTTACTTTTCATCAGCGGTCAGAGGGAGTTTTTCTGCCGACACATCCAGGCCATAGCGATAGCTGATGGCATCGACGGGACAGGCCCCGATGCACTTTCCGCACCGGATACATTCGGCATGATTGGGCGCGCGGACCACATCAACGTCCATCTGACAAACCCTTGAACACTTGCCACACGAGACGCATTTGCACGCGTCAACCTGAATCCCCAGTAGGGATACCTTGTTCATGAGCGCATAAAACGCACCGAGGGGGCAGATCCATTTGCAGAAGGGGCGGTAGAACAACACGCTCAGCACCGCAACCGCAATGAGAATCGCGAGCTTCCAGGTAAAGAGCTTTCCCAGCGCGGAGCGGATTCCCGTATTCATGATGGACAGCGGAATCGCACCCTCGAGCACGCCCTGTGGGCAGATGTACTTGCAAAAGAACGGGTCGCCCATGCCCACATCGTTGACCACCAAGACAGGCAGCAGCACCACGGCAAACAGCAGCACGGCATACTTGATGTACGTGAGCGGCTTGAGCTTTTTCGTGGAGAGTTTTTTGCCAGGAATCTTATGCAGAAGCTCTTGCAGCCATCCAAACGGACACAAAAAGCCGCATACAAAACGCCCCAACAGCACGCCGATCAGAATGAGTGTCCCGGTGACGTAATACGAAAAGCTGAACTTAGATGAGCCCACCACCGACTGAAACGACCCGATGGGGCACGCGCCCGAGGCAGCCGGACACGAGTAGCAGTTGAGCCCCGGCACGCAGACGGCTTTGCCCGCCCCCTGGTAGATGCCTCCCTTGGCAAAGTTGGGCAGATGAATGTTGGTCGCGAGCGTCGCCGCCGCCTGAATCAATCCGCGGAATCGCGCCAAAAGGCGCGATACGGTGTTTATTCTTTTATCCAATTCCGATACACTCCAAGCACAGCCTGATTGCCTTGGCCAGCACGGCATCCGCCTCGCCGCGCATGACGCCAAAGCACACCATGGCCATCCCGACGATCAGCAAAGCAACCTGCGCCACAGGCTTAATCGCTTTGAACAATCTGACCACTCCTTTCGCTTCGCGACCCATTGGACCATACCGACTATAAAATCCGCGTTAAGCGCGAATGACTATGCAAGGAGAACGTTATGCGCATCTTGGTCGTCGAGGACGAGCGGGCGCTGTGCGATGCGATCGCACGCAGCCTGCGCAACTTGGCCTATAGCGTCGACTGCTGCTACGACGGGCAGCAGGCCCTCGATCTGCTCGATGTCGAGACCTTTGACCTTGTCGTGCTCGACCTCAATCTCCCCCATGTCGACGGCATGGCCGTGCTCAGGCAACTCAGAAAAACTGATTGCGAGACCAAGGTGCTCGTGCTCTCGGCACGTGGCGAGGTCGCCGACAAGGTGGCGGGGCTCGATGCCGGCGCTAACGACTACCTCACCAAACCGTTCCATCTTGACGAGCTGGCGGCGCGCATCCGCAGCCTCACGCTCAGGCGCTTCACGCAAAACGATACCGTCCTCACCTGCGGGTCGCTGAGCTTTGATACCAAGACTCGCGTCGCCTCGGTGGGCAACGTGCCCCTATCCCTCACACGCAAGGAAACCGGCATCCTGGAATACCTGATGCTCAACCAAGGGCGACCGGTGAGCCAAGAAGAGCTTATCGAGCACGTATGGGACAGCAGCGTCAACAGCTTTAGCAACGCGACCCGCGTGCATATCTCGTCACTGCGCAAAAAGCTGCGCGGCGCGTTGGAGCACGACCCCATCCGCAATCGAATCGGCGAAGGCTACGTTATGGAGGACGACGAATGAAGCGGCTGTCGCTGCAGTGGCGCATCACGTTGATGACGGCCCTGCTGATGTGCTTGACCGGCGTGCTCATTAATTGCATGGTCGGCTACTCCGGCATGCGCTATATGGACTCGATCGGCACTGAAGCATCGGCGCATGACGAGGTGCAGGCGGACTCGCCCAGCTCATTTGACCCGGCGAGCAAAGAGCTCGATGACGAGCTGACCATCGTCGTGAGCAACGCCCAGGAATCGTTTGGCGCGACGAGCTGGTATATAACCGCGGCGGTAACGCTGCTCGGCGGCGTGCTGGCCTTTTTTGTGAGCGGGCGTGCGCTGCGACCGCTGCGCTTCTTTGCGGCGCAAGTCGAGAGCGTGCAGCCCGATAACCTCGCCGACACAAAGATCAGCGAAGACGTGCCTGCCGAACTCAGGCGCTGCAGCGCGTCGTTTAACGACATGATTGCCCGCCTTGACGAGGGTTTTTCTGCGCAAAGGCAGTTTACGGGCAATGCGGCGCACGAGCTGCGCACGCCGCTCGCGCTCATGCAGGCCCAGGTTGAACTGTTTTGTGCCGAGCACCCCGGCATCGACGCTGACACGGCTAGCCTGCTCGGCCTGCTGCAGGAGCAGACCGAGAGAATGACGCACATGACAACGACGCTACTTGAAATGAGCGAGCTGCGCGGTGTTCCCTGCAGCGACGAGATTGAACTGGCGCCGATGATCGAGGAAGTGCTCACCGACCTGGCGCCGCTTGCCGAGGAAAAGGCCATCACGCTTGCAAGCGAGGGCGAAGCGCAAATGATCGGCAGCGACACGCTGATCTATCGACTGCTGTTCAACTTGGCCGAAAACGCCATTCGCTACGGCGCGCCCAGCTCGACCGTGCAAATCAGCACCCACGACGAGGGCGACCGCGTGCTGCTGCGCGTGCGCGACCAGGGGCTGGGCATTCCCGAGCAATACCAGACGAGCATCTTCCAGTCCTTCTTTCGCGTCGACAAATCGCGTAGCAGGGCATATGGCGGCGTGGGCCTGGGACTTGCGCTGGCCGGGGAGATCGCCGCGCTCCACGGCGGCTCCATCGAGGTCGAGGAGAGCTCGGAGAGCGGAACGACCATGCTCGTGACCCTTCCCGCACGCGCACTCGGCTAATAACGCCTCGCCACAAGGCAGCGCAACGCCAAGACCCGCACTCCAATGTCTACTCTTTTCGAAAAAAGGGAGCCCTGCGCGATTGTGCGGGCCCCCATTCATAGAGCATGATCGGAGTAGACCGAACAGCCTACCCC
>CATXJW010000079.1 GCA_958370325.1 uncultured Collinsella sp.
GCCGCCCGCTCCAGCTGACGCAGAAAACGGCGGCGACGCGCATACTCGATCACGATGCCCAGCATGCCAAAGATAAAGGACACACCAACCGCCACGACCACGATAGATGCCGGAGCGCCGGCGACCGTCAGTACAAAGCAGCTCAGCAGCACGCCGCATGTCCACACGGCGACGGGAAGCAGCGCATCTTTAAAGAACTTGCCAAACGACATAGCCGGCCCCTAGACCGAATAGCCTTGGCCGCGATGCGTCGTCAAATACCCCTTGATGCCGATTTTTTCGAGCGTGGTGCGCAGGCGGTTGATGTTGACGGTGAGCGTATTGTCGTCCACGAAGGCGTCGGAGTCCCACAGGTCCTGCATGATGGCCGAGCGCGAAACGATCTTGCCCGCGCGGCTCAGAAGCAGCGAAAGGATACGCAGCTCGTTTTTGGTGAGCTCGGTGCTGGCGCCGGTTGCTGTATTGGTGACCACGGAGCGAGCGAGATCGAGCTCCAGCCCCTTGTGGACGAGTGTGCTGCGCTCGCCTGCTGCCGCGGTGCGACGCAGCAGTGCGTTGATGCGCGCCACGAGCACGCGCGCGCTGTAGGGCTTGGGAACAAAGTCATCCGCGCCGAGCGTCATGGCCATGACCTCGTCGATCTCGGTCGTGCGCGACGTGAGAACGATGATGGGGACCTCGGATTCGCGGCGAACCTCGTGGCAGATGTGCTGGCCGTCTTTGACAGGGAGCGTGAGGTCGAGCAGCACCAGGTCGGGCGCGGCCGCGAGAATATCGCGCGAGACATGCTCGAACGATTCGCAGGCCTCGACCTCAAAACCGGCACGAGCAAGGATGTCGGCAAGCTCGCGACGAATGGGCTCGTCGTCCTCAACGACATAAATCAGCGCCATGCGTCCTCCCATTTCGCGTAACTTTCACTTTCCACACCATTATGCCCACGGCGTCGCAGCGATACGACCCCGTGGGCACCTAATATGACAAAAGTGTTCGGTAGCCTTGAGAGAAAATAGGGGTCCTCGGTCCTAAACCGATCGGCCCTATCACTTCGGCCTCGAGCCTCTACTCGAGCGTACGCATGTACGCGGAGATGGCATCCAGGCCCTTCTGCAGGTCGTCGGTGTTATCGGAGTATGCATAGCCGATGCGCATACTCTTGGGCTCCTCGAAGCAATCGCCCGGGGTAACGAGCGCGCCGGACTTCTTAATCATGTCGATGCAGAACGTCCTGGAGTCGATGTCGTAGTCGTAATACACGAGCGCGGTGGTACCCGCCTCGGGCTTGACGAACGACAGGTGCGGCTCGCTCTCGACCCACTTCTCCAGAACAGCAAGGTTCTGACGGACGATGCGACGGCTGCGCTCAAGGATCACGGAAGCGTTGCCCAGAATCAGCTCCGCCACCGTCTCGCTGAATATGCCGGCGGAAATCAGGTTGTAGTCGCGATGCGAGAGCAGCGCGCGACGAAGTTCCGGGCTCTTGGTGACCGCCCAGCCCAGACGCAGGCCGGCAAACGACCAGACCTTGGACATGGATGCGGTGACAAGGGCCTTGTCGTACAGGTCGATCACGGACTCGCAGTACTCATCCGTCTGAGTAAGCAGACGGTAGACCTCGTCGCAGAGCAGCCACGCGTCGTGTTTGCGCGCGACCTCGACAATCGCTTTGAGCGTATCGGTGTCGAGCAGGGCGCCCGTGGGGTTGTCCGGGTTATTGATGCAGATGAGCTTGGTATCGTCGGTCACCAGGGCATCGAGCGCGTCGACGTCGACGTGGTAGCCGTTCTTGCGATCGAGCTGAAGAATATCGACCTTCGCACCGCACATCTCGGGAATCGAGTAAAGCTGCTGGTAGGTGGGCTTGACGGAGACTACGTGATCGCCCGGTTCGACGAGCGTGGAAATAACCAGGGAGTTGGCACCGGTTGCGCCGTGCGTGGGCACGATATGCCCGGGCTCGACCGTCTTATAGAGACGCGCGACCCCTTCGAGGAAGCCGGGCTGCCCCTCGATGTCTCCGTAGGTGAATCGGCGCGAGCACAGGCTATCGAGCCACGCCTTCTTGTCGGTGTTCGTTAGCTCGAACAGCTGGTCGAGCGTGAGGGAGTAGACGCACGTCTCCGCAACGTTGTGGGTGCACTTGGTCTCCCAGTCGTTCATCCACTGCTCGACGGCGAAATCCTTGATCTGCATTGTCGTTTCCTTTCCTTGACTTTCTTACAGTTCCACCACGATGCCCAGCCCCGCCTCGACGGCGCGGTCATAGGCGATTTTCGATGCCGAAAGGTCCTGAACGGCGATGCCCGACGTATCGAACACCGTCACCTGTTCGTCATCCGAACGCCCCGTAGCCGTGCCGGCGATGACTTCGCCGAGCTCCGCTTTGATGTCCTCGGGCGTGATGGCACCCTCGGCAACCGGAATCTCCAGCTCACCGGATGCGACCGATTGTTCGCGATCGTCGACGTAAACAGCGGCACGGGCGACAAGTGCCGAGGCGAGCTCCTGCTTGCCGGGCATGTCGGCACCGACGCAGGAGATATGCGTACCGGGGCGCACCCATGCATCGGGGATGATGGGCTTGGTCGCCGGCGTGATCGTCACGATGATGTCGGCCTCTGCCGCGGCACCTTGGCCGTCGGCCGTCGCCTCGATGGAATAGGTGGATGCCTCGCAAGCATGCTCGCAGGCGTCTAAGATATGGGCGACCTCGTCTCGCATGCGCTCGACGCGGGCCTCGGGCGCGGCGTCGGAAACCGGCTCCCACACCTTGACCTCGCTCACTTTGGGACAGGCGGCGAGCACGCCCGCCACCATATAGGTGCTCATATGGCCGGCACCCGCAACAAGCAGCTTGGACGCATCCGCCCGAGCCAGCCACTTGGCACCGAGCGCAGCGGCGGCACCGGTGCGAAGCCCAGTGACGGCGGAGGCATTGAGCAGCGCCAGCGGCTCGCCCGTCGCGTTGTCGCACAGCAGCGTGGTGCCAAAGATCTCGGGCAGCCCCTTTTTGGGATTCCGAGAGAACCAGGCAGTGAGCTTGAGGCCGAAGAGACCGCTTCCCGCCAACTCGCCCGAGCGGATATCCATATCGGCCACGCCGGGTTCGAACTGCTCATATACCATCGGCCACGCAACACCCTTGCCCGTTGCCTTCTGGCGATATGCCTCCTCCACGGCAGCGATTGCATCCTCGATTGTCAGCACCTTGGAAACTTCCTCGGCCGAAAGCACCACCATCTGCCCCATCATCGCTCCTTTCAGCGAAAGCTTTACGTTGCTTCACTGTACGGTTTAGTAACGATGCCGCCAAGGATCATTTTTTGTTGGAATCTACAGCAATTCTCAATCTGATTTTTTGTTCTATCAGCAGGTATTTGAACTATTTCTCGCATGAAAGGCATACGGATGTGCGATTATCCTATTTATACCTATACTTATTGTAGTGATTCACAAGGTGATGTTGATGCTATACACCATTTCGGACTTCTCACGGGAATATGAGGGGTCGGTCCGTCTAATCGCCGGCAGCGATGGCATCTCGCGTGCCGTCTCCGGCGTCGGAATCCTCGATTATGAACTCATGCCTGGCCTCAAGAACAAATACCAGCGCGTCAACTTCAGTCCAGATGAGATCGTCCTCAGCACTTTCCTCTATGCGAAGGACGACCCATACCTCATCACTGAAGCCGTGAAATACCTCGTTGCCAAGGGAACGAGCGGTCTTGTCATCAAAAACGTCCTGCACATTCCGATTCCCGACCAAGCCATCCGCTACGCCAACGCGCGGCACTACCCGGTCTTTCTCACGACCGACGACTCACTGTTCTTTGACGGCGTCATCTATGAGGTCAAACGGCATATCGAGCAGCTCGCGTCCATCGACTTCGCACAGCGCGAGATCGATGCCCTGAGGACAGACGTATCGCCTGAGTCCATCTGCCGACGCATCCGAGGCCTCAACCCGTCATTTCTGGACGAAGCGGTCGCCCTGTTCGCATCGTTTGCAGAGCCCCTCGACCCGCGTACGTTTTTGCAAATCGAGAGCCTCTGTGCAAAATCGACCCTCGCCGGATGCCACAACATGCTGGCACCCTATGACGGAGGCTTGCTATTCGTAGCGACAAGCGACTCGGAGCAAACGCTCGATGCGAAGCGAATCGTGCAGGCGCTCACGGAGCTCATCGAGGCTAGCGGTATCGATGGCGGAGCGGAAGGGCTCGGCATCAGCGATATTCTGTTTGGAGACGAGGCGGTGGCGCAGACGATTTCGCAGGCGATTTATGCACAGCGCCTATCTTGTCAGCGAGCCGAGGGTCCCGTCCGCTATGCGCAGCTCGGCATCCTGAGAACCGTGATGCCTTTTGCGGAAACCCCGGAGATGCGATCGTTCTCGGAGGCGATTCTCTCGCCGATACGCGAGCACGACAGTGAGCATGGCAGCGAGCTGGAATCCACGCTCGCCGCATTCATCGAGAACGACCGACGTATCGAGCGAACCGCCAAGCAAACTGGCCAGCACCCGAACACGATTCGATATCGCCTCGATAAGGTGACGGCCCTCACCGGACTGAGCTACAAATGCGCCCCGGAGATGGAGCAGCTGTCGCTCGCCTACGCCATCGAACGTGCTCGCTCGCTTCAGTAAACCCACCCCGCCTTAAGGTTAGGAGCGGCGGGCACGGAGCTTTTCGTAGCCGTCGGCGAAGAAGGCGACCGTCGCGGCGTCGGCCTCGGCGGCGTCCGTCTCGGTTGCGGGGACCACGCCGTGCTCGTCGCTCACCAGGAACAGCGCGCCCTTAAGCTGAGCGGGAATGTCCACGCGCGTGACCGGGATGCCCTTGGTCTGGGCCAGCTGCTCAATGAGCGTCGCCGTGCCGCACAGGCACTCGTCCGCCGGCGCCACAAAGGCAAGCTCGCCGTTGTTGACGGCGGCGAGCAGCTCGGGCGCCACGCCGGTTTCGTCGGCCTCGGAGCGGGCCTCGGCAGAACGGGCACGCAGCGCCTTGGCCGACGTATCGGCGAGCGGCTCGTACTCCCCCACCGTCATGGCAGCGTTGCCGTCGATGTCGATCACCAGCATGAGCACGCCGTCGCGCGCGGTGTAATCGCCCTCGGCAAGCGACCACTCAACGTGCTGCTTGGCCCAGCTGAGCATGTTATGGGTAAGCGGTTCGCCCTGCACCAGACGCTCGGACAGCGCGCGGATGTGGCGGTTGAGCATGGGCA
>CATXJW010000080.1 GCA_958370325.1 uncultured Collinsella sp.
TTCACGGCGGCCTCGACATGCAAAAGCTGCGCGATTGGGATCTTGGGGATAGCCTGACGAGTGACGACTATCTCATCATTGCCGGCGACTTTGGCTTTCCGTGGGATTTCTCTGCCGAGGAATGTGCTGACATCGCTTGGCTGGAGTCGCGCCCCTATACCGTGCTGTTCGTCGACGGCAACCACGAACGCTACGACCATTGGGCGGAGCGCCCCATGGAGCTGTGGCATGGTGGGTTGACGCAGCGTCTGTCGGACACCTCGCCCATACGGCGCCTGACGCGCGGCGAGGTTTTTGAGCTCGACGGCTCAACGGTCTTTACCATGGGCGGCGCCACGAGCGTGGACAAGGAATACCGCATTCCGTATTCCAGCTGGTGGCCGCAGGAACTGCCGGACGAGCGCAACTTTGAGGAGGCGCGGACAAAGCTCGACGGCGTGGGCTGGAAGGTCGACTACGTGATCACCCACACCTGCTCCACGCGCATGCTTTCGCCCACGCTCTATCCGGGGCCCGGCTGGAATTGCCCTGCCGTTGATCGGCTTACGGCATTTTTCGATGAGCTGGAAGACCGCTTGGACTACAGGCGCTGGTACTACGGGCATTTTCATCGAGATGCCAACCCGGCCGAGCGTCATACCGTGCTCTACGACTGCATCGTTCGCTTGGGCGACGAACTCCAGCCCTGGGATGTTGCGCAGGGGTGGGGTGCCTGATTACTCAGCCGTTACGGTGATGTTCTCCCTGTGCTTGCGGATAACATCCCAGCTAAAGTGCTCGACCAGCCGCTCGGCAGAGCGCGGCGTGGTGTCCGGCGCGATGCCCGTTTGCCCGGCGAGCCAGCCCAGCAGCGCTTCGGGCGTGCCAAAGCGGGCGCGGAGTTCGCCCAGGTCCAGATCGCGGTCTCGTTTGGAAAGGCGGCGGCCGTCCGGTGCCATGAGCAGCGGAATATGTGCGTAGTGCGGCGTGGGCAGTCCCAACAGGTGCTGCAGATAGATCTGGCGCGGCGTGGACCCCAGCAGGTCGCATCCGCGCACGACCTCGGTGACGCCCATGGCAGCGTCGTCGACCACCACGGCTAGCTGATAGGCAAACACGCCGTCGCTGCGGCGCACCAAAAAGTCGCCGCACTCGGTGGCGAGTGCTTCGCATTGGGCGCCGTACGTGCGATCCACAAATTCGATCACGTCGTCTGCGAGGTCGTCGACGGTGGGCACGCGCAGACGTGTGGCCGGCGCGCGCAGGGCGCTGCGGCGGGCCACCTCCTCGGCCGAAAGACTTCGGCAGGCGCCACGGTAGATGGGCGTGCCGTCGCTCGCGTGCGGTGCACTCGCGGCGTGGAGCTCGGCGCGTGTGCAAAAGCAGGGATAGGTGAGGCCGGCGTATTGCAACTGGTGCAGGGCGTCCTCGTACAAGTCCAGGCGGTCGTGCTGGTAGCAGGGGCCTTCGTCCCACTCCAGCCCCAGCCAGGCCAGGTCGTCAATCAATTGGGCGGCAAGTTCCGGGCGCCTGCAGCGATCGTCCAGGTCCTCAATGCGTAACACGATACTGCCGCCCTGGCTGCGGGCCGAAAGCCATGCGCACAGGCAGCTGAACACGTTGCCCAGGTGCATGCGGCCCGAGGGCGACGGGGCAAAGCGCCCCACGACGGGCGCGGGAGCGGCCGGCGTCGTTGACGCGTCGGCGGCGGTTGTTGCTATGTTGCGTGCGATGATGTCCATGCGGACGAGTATAGCGCGGGGCGCGGTGGGGGAGACGCTGCCGTTGCCTGCAAGTTGCTGAGGCCGCGCGTTGCGCGTGCCGGACCACCGGCTCGGCGCCTTAATCGTCGTTAATCAATCTAGCCCTCAAACGACAGAAACCCCGGCAGCTCTTCGCAACTGCCGGGGTTTCCGCGGAAAAGGGGGACATGATCCTCGAGCGGACGGCAAAGGGGCAAACCGTTTTCGCTCAACTGCTTTATGCCCCTCAACTGGCGGCTCAATCAGCGCATGCCGCGCCCACACAAAGCCGCTACACCTGTGATGGAGCTATGAAGTGGTATCTATTGCCGGAGCGGGCTATGCCAAGGAGTGTCCCAGATTGCCGGCAGATAAGGAACGTCCCCAGGTGCCGGCGGCGGGCGTGACTTTTGTCCCGTTTTGACGCTCCGCTGACCTAGATGTTCGTCACATGAACCCGCAAACGTGGGACAATGACGCTACTGGACCACAGACAAAGGATGTGCCTATGAACGCCCCCGTTGCCCAGCCCTGTCGGCAGCGCCGCCTGTTTGCGCGGTTCGCTTCCGTCTGCGCACTCGTCGCGCTTGCGTTGTTGCTGCTGCCTGCCGTCGCGCACGCCGACGGCTACTCCATGAGCCAAACCTATATCGGTGCCACGGTTGAGGCCGATGGCTCGCTGACCGTTGTCGAGGGACGCCAGTTCGATTTCGACGATGACATCAACGGCGTGTATTGGGATATCAATACAGGCTCTAACCAGCAAGGCGGCTCGGTGGTCGTCAATGTGCTGAGCGTCGAGGAAGACGACACTGCGTTTAACAAGGTCGACAGCGCAAACAAAGGCGACGACGGCGTTTACACGGTGGAACAGTCCGACGACGGCGTGAGAATCAAGGTATTCAGCCCTCACGAGAGCGGCGACAGCGCGATCTTTTACGTGAGCTACACCATGACCGGTGCGGTTATGAACTGGTCCGATACCGCCGAGCTCTACTGGAAGTTTGTGGGCGACGGCTGGTCCGCGGATTCCGATGATGTCGAGATGGAAGTGTACTTCGCAAATGCCGCTGCCGGGACGGCGGCCGTCAAGGGCGATAACTTCCGTGCATGGGGCCACGGCCCGCTGACGGGCGACGTGTCGCTCGATGCGGACGAGCCCATGGTCACCTATACCACTCCCTGTGTGCATGAGGGCGAATTCGCCGAGGCACGCATCGCCTTCCCCAGCGACTGGGTGCCGCAGCTTGCCGTCTCGGGCGAAAAGCGCATGTCGACGATTCTGAGCGAAGAGAAGGAATGGGCCGACGAGGCCAACGCTCGCCGTGAGCACGCGCGTGCGGTTGCCGGCGCGATTGCCGTGGTGTGTGTTGTCGTGGCGGTTGCCTATACCGGTGTGATCGTGATGCTTAAGCTGCGCAGGCCCAAGCCCAAACCGCTCTTCCAGGACGAGTACTTCCGCGATGTGCCCTCGGCCGACCATCCCGCGGTGCTTGCAGCTCTCATGAGCTGGAACGACGTGCCCGATCAGGCATATATCGCCACGCTTATGAAGCTGACCGACGATCGCGTGATCAAGCTGGAAGAAGCGACCGAGACCAAGAAGAAGGGTCTGCTCCGTCGCGAAAAAGAGGAGCAGACGTATCGCATCACAGTGACCGACGAGGCCTGGAAGGCTGCCAAGAAGGACGGCATCGATCGCGATGTGCTCAAGGTCTTCTTCGCCGGCGTTAAGCCCGATAAAGACGGCGTCCGTTCGCGCACGTTTAGCGAGCTGGAGGAGTATGCCAGCGAGCGCACCACATCTGTTGGCGACAAGCTCGAGGACTATCAGAGCACGGTTAAGGGCAAGCTGGAGGCGCGCGAGTTTATCGCATCGGATGGCACTATCGCGATGGTGGCCGGCCTGGTTCTCGGCATCATCATTGTCTTTGGCATTCTGGGCTCTCTGATCTATACCGACTTTGCGGACGCCAACGTCGGCGCCGCTATGATCTCGATTCCCGTCACGATCGTGGGCTTTGTCCTGAGCTGCACCTTCCGCCGTTACACGCCGGAGGGCGCCGAGGTGGCGGCTCGCTGCAAGGCGCTCAAGCATTGGCTCGAGGACTTTACGCGCCTGAAGGAGGCTATCCCCAGCGACCTGATCTTGTGGAACAAACTGCTGGTGATGGGCGTTGCCCTGGGCGTTTCGAAAGAAGTGCTGCGACAGCTGGCCGAGGCCGTGCCTGCGGACCTGCGCAACAGCGACGATTTCTACGACAACTACCCCTGCTACTGGTGGTATTACCATCACTACGGCAACGAGTCTCCGCTCGATTCGTTCAACGATGTGTATCACGAGACCATCCGCGAGCTGGCTTCGAGTTCCGATAGCTCGAGCGGCGGCAGCGGCGGCGGCTTCTCTGGCGGCGGCGGTGGCGGCGTCGGCGGAGGCGGCGGCGGAACGTTCTAGCGAGCGCTTGCTTTGGGGTGGATCTTTCTGGGCGGTTGCCAGGGAAGATTCATCCCATTTTTGTGCATCGAAACGGGTCAAACTTTCCGCTGCGGATCTTCGCGCAAGGGGCAGTGGACAAAAAATGCCAAATATGAGTACTGTTGCTGCGTTGGTCACATATGTTTGCACATAATAATGGGCTCCTAATGAGAGTACTTCTCGTTAGGAGCCCATTTTATTGAACATTTGAGGAGCTACGTCAGCTCGTGCAGCTGGTCGTCATGCCTACAAGCATCAAAAATGCCCCAAGTTGCTGCTACTAAAAAGGTAGCAGTACTCATATTTGATGTTTTTTGACCACGGCTATCTACAAACCCCCTCGGCCACTCATTGGGGACAGACTTAAATGACTAGGTGTGGCTGCCCGGGCTAGGCTGTTAGGTCGAGTTCGTAGAGGAAGCTTTCGCGCGGCATGTCGTGACGGCGCTCTTCGCGGTTGGCGCGGTGCGTGGCCGTGCGCTTAAAGCCGTGCAACTCGTAGAACTTCCACGAGCAGTTGGAGTCGGTGTACAGGTGCGCCCTTGTCGCCCCGCGCGAGGACAGGTACGAGACCGCGGCATCGAGCAACACTGAGCCTACACCCAGGCCATGGACGTCGCGATCCACGGCAAGCAGCGTGACCTCGTTGTCGTGGGGCAACGGGCTGCTTTCGAGCAGGCGGTTGTTGGTTCGGATGGTTGCGCGCACAA
>CATXJW010000081.1 GCA_958370325.1 uncultured Collinsella sp.
CCTGAGCCTGAGCTTGAGCCCGAGCCCGTGCCTGAACCGGAGCCCGAGCCCGAGCCCGAGCCTGCACCAAGCTCCGACGAGGACCCGCAGGACGAGTAGCCCTGCCGCCTGCCATTTGGGGACGGGGTAGAAACGGTAGAAATAGCGCTTGACAAATGAGCGGGGGCGGACGTGTCGAAACGTCCGCCCCCGCTTTGATATCGCGATGTGGCTATGACTGCGAGATGGCCGCGAATCGACTACTCGCCGCGCTTCTCCTCGCGGCGAGCGGCGGCACGCGCATCGTGGATGCCCTTGATCGCGGCATGGCGTGCCGTGCGGGCGTCATGGATGGCGTCGCGAGCCTCGGCGGTCGTTGCCTTGGCAGAGCGCAACTTGGCGGCCAGGTCGGGGTTGGTTTCGGCGACTGCAGTAATCGCGGGGCCGTCGAGCTCCTCTTGCGTGGGCTCGGCCAAAAAGTCGATAGCATACTGGGCGGCTACCATGGAGCCCTTTGCCAACACGGTCTCGTCAATCTTGTAAAAGCAGGAATGCTGGGCGTACGTGGCGCCAATCTTGGGGTTGCGCGTACCTACAAAGGCGAGCACGCCCGGTACGCGGCGCAGGTACTCCGAAAAATCCTCACCCGAGAGTGTGCCGCGATAATGGCCTTGGCCGGTGGGGCCCAGGCATTTGATTACTGCCTGGCGGCAGCGCTCGCTCGAGGCGGCATCGTTTTCGACCTTATAATTGGCGATGGTGTAGTCGGTGAGCTCTGCCTCGGCGCCCAAGGCGGCCGCGGTATGTTCCACGATGCGACGCATAAGCTCCGGCATTTCCTCGTGGGTCGAATCGCCGTAGGTGCGCACCGTGCCGGCGAGGTAGGCCGTGCCGGCGATAACGTTGCGCGCGGTTCCGCCGTGCAGCTCGCCGACGGTAATGACGGCCGGCTCGTAGGGACTGATCTCGCGCGAAACGATGGTCTGCAGAGCGTTGACGATCTCGGCGGCAACCATAACGGCGTCGTGACCGCGCTGGGGCATGGCGCCGTGGCACGAGGTGCCGCGGACGTCGATGCGGAACCAGTCGGTATTGGCCATGCGCGGTCCGGGCTCGCAGCTCACAGTGCCGGCGTCGACCTCACTCCAGATGTGCGCGGCGTAGGCGCCATCGACGCCGTCGAGCACGCCCGTGCCGATCATGAGTTTGGCGCCCTGGCCGTTTTCCTCACTGGGCTGGAAGACGATGCGGACTTCGCCGTGGATGTCGTCGGTCATATGGCGCAGGATCTGCAGCGTGCCGAGCATCATGGCGATGTGGCAGTCGTGGCCGCAGGCGTGCATGCAGCCCTCGTTGACGCTGGCGAAATCCTCGCCGGTCTGCTCGGTGACGGGCAGGGCGTCGATGTCGGCGCGCAGCAGGATGCGGCGGCGCGGCGTGCCGTCCTCGCGATAGGCGTCGGGCGCGGTGCCGCGAAGGGTCGCCACAAGGCCCGTCTTAAGGGGACGCTCGTAGGGGATATTCATGGCATCGAGCTGGTTGGCGATGTCGGAAGTCGTGCGCTCCTCGGCGAGGCCCAGCTCCGGGTGCTTATGGAAGTGGCGGCGCTGCTTGATGATGTAGGGCTCAAATTCGGCGGCGATATCTCGGATGGCCGCGGTGACGTCATCTGCCGCGCGAACCTCGGTTGCCGCCATAATCTGCTGTGCCTTGGTCTTCGTCATGGTCGATTTGCTCCTTGCTGGGTTGATCGCAAAATCGTACAGGCTCTCTCCAGTATGCCACCTGCCGCTAGGGCTGGTAAAGTTGCCGTTTGCCGCTTGGGGTTTTGTTACAAGGGCGGGGGAGTACACTCGGGGGTGTTGAATTTCCTGCCAGAGATGGGGATGCCCATGCAACATATCGATCGGATTATCCGCTCCAAGAACGTCTTTACCGCGCAAGACGGCATCGATACTGCCCGCGAGCTGGCGATTGCCATCACAGGCGACCGTATCGTCGCAGTCGGTGCGCCCGATGACGTGATCGCCGCCGCTCCTGCCGCCACGTCGGTTATCGACTACGGCGAGCAGTTTGTCTGCCCCGGCTTTCATGACGCTCATCTGCACTTCTTCCATACCTCGGTCGGTTCCTCGCCGTACATGCTCATGGATATGGGCACGTCCGAGGCGGCACTGGTGCAACATGCGCTCGAGTTTTCCCAGGACCTGCCCGACGACGCTTGGGTTGTGACGCAGGGCTGGCGCGATTACCGTTGGGACCCGCCCGAGCATCCTAGCAAGGCGTCGCTCGATGCGGCATTCCCCGATCGTCCCTGCGTTATGTATTCGGGCGACGGGCACACGCTTTGGCTCAACAGCCGCGCACTCGAGGCGCTCGGCGTCACGCGCGACAGCGAGCCTCCGGCGGGCGGTAGCTACGACAAGGATGCAAACGGCGAGCTCACGGGTATCGCTCACGAGGCGGCCGCTATGCAGCTGCTACCGCGCTGCCTTGAGTGGCTGGGGGAGGATCGCATTGCAAGCGCTTACGCCGATCAAATGAGGCGTATGGCCGAGCAGGGTATCACCTCGATCTGCGATATGTCGCTCATGCCTATGCCGGGCTGCGATTTTATCCGCGACGATGTCTACGACAAGCTACAGGCAGCCGGCAAGCTGGGCATCCGAGCCCATCTGTTCCCCACGTTGCTGGATGACCAATCGCGCTTAGAAGAACTGCAGACCCGCTACGCGAACAACGCGCTGCTCTCGGCGCCTGGTTTTAAGCAGTTCTTCGACGGCGTCTCGAGCGAACACACGGCCTATCTCACCGAGCCCTATACCAACCCGCGCTTCCCGGGCGACCAGGGCCGTCTGACGGTTCCTGCCGAGCGTATGCGTAAGCTGGTTCTGGCGGCTGCGGAGCGCGGCCACACTGTGCGTATCCACGTCATCGGCGACGGTGCGATTCATGCCGCGCTGGATATCTTCAAGGAAGCGGCAGAGCTCTACGGCCTGCCCCAACACGGCCATAATACGCTTGAGCATCTGGAGAATCTCCTGCCCCAGGACATCGACCGCTTGCGCAAGCTCAACGTGGTCGCCTCGAGCCAGCCCTGCCACATCACGCTCGATCCGGGTGGCCCAGAGCGCGACCTTGGCCTGGAGCGAAGCCGAATCATGTGGCCGTTCGCAACCTATAAGCAGCGCGGCATCCGCCAAGCCTTCGGTACTGACAGCCCTATCACGCCCGTTACCAGCATGAACGTGCTCTACACGGCCATCACGCGCCAGGACCCCAAAAGCCACTGGCCCGAGGGCGGCTGGTTGCCGAGCGAGCGTATCGACGCGGCAACGGCCCTGCGCAACTACACGCTTGGCAGCGCGTACGCAGCGGGCGACGAGCAAAACCTCGGCAGCCTGGAGCCCGGCAAATACGCCGATCTGGTAGTCCTGGACCAAAACCCGCTCACTGTCGATCCACAAGAGCTCCAGGACACCAAAGTTCAGGCCACCTACCTGGCAGGCAACCTAATCTACGAGCGCTAAGTATTCATGTCTTACCGTTAAACGCGGCTTGGGCAGCTTATTTTGGGATGGCGCTCGAGCCGCGTTTGTTTGCCAATGGGGGTTCGTTAGGAGCGTCCCCGCCCTGCTTGATCTGGGCGCGGGGCGGAGGCGCCGCTTCCCCGCGCGCTCAATTTGGACAGCAGCAATGCTATCTCTAGGTGTTTTGCATACTTTCCATTACGAATTGCATAAAAAGGTTGGGATGTTCTTTCTGATCCTGATGTACCCCCGCCCGCGCCGTGCAAAAAACGGAGTATTCAGCACCGCATGCCCCGTCGGTGCCGCTGCGGTTGGGTAACGTTGCGGAGATTGACGTCATTTTGGGCTCCTGTACGGCGCGAGGCGCCCCTTTTTGTCCTGACGGAGTTTGCCTGCCGACTTAAATCGCCGGTCGAAGGTGTCCTTGGGATCAATATAGTGTGTCCGGCGCGTATGCAGCCGTCCTGGTTTGCTGAATATTCGGAAAAATGCACGCTGCTTCCCAGGGGACCTGCCTACACCTCCTAGAAATGAACTCTACCTTCCTCGCATTGCCATTTTGCTGCACTGACTTTTTTGGATGCCGGGCTCGATAACGTTGACTCAGCTCCCGTGTGGCGCCGGAGGGGCGGGATATAAGGTTTATCGCGAGTTCCGCACGAGCCGAAGGCCACTTAATGTGGCCTTCGTGCGAGCAGGACTGCCCGAGCAGGAAACCTTATATCCCGCCCCTCCGGCGCCACACGGGAGCCGCGCACAAGTTATCCTCCGGCATTCAGAAAATCTAAGTGCCAAAAAATAAGATTTTTTGACTCCGTGTTGTATAACCCGCCATTCGTGGGTACCATTCAACGCGTACGCAAACAAAAAGGGTTAATTCGCGTGGCATAACCGCGCGGCCCAAAAAGGAGGAGACAAGCATGTCGTCTTTGAAGCCGCTTGCAGATCGTGTTCTGGTCAAGCCCGACGAGGCCGAGCAGAAGACCGCTTCTGGTCTGTATATCGCCAGCAACGCTCAGGAGAAGCCGCAGCGCGGCACCATCGTTGCCGTTGGCGCCGGCAAGGTCAACGACAAGGGTGAGCGCATCCCCATGGACGTCAAGGTCGGCGACGTTGTCATCTACGGTAAGTTCGGTGGCAACGAGGTCAAGGTTGACGGCGAGAAGTATCTGCTGATGCGCGCCGACGACATCTACGCCGTCGTCGAGGCCTAGTCTCGTCAGAATCTCTGATTCGTCTTTGAACGCGCCCGCCGCATAGGACTCGGAAGCGGCGACGCGAGTCACATTTCTTTTGGAGGATTACCTACCATGGCAAAGAACATTACGTTCAACACCGATGCCCGCGCTAAGCTTGCCAAGGGCGTCAACAC
>CATXJW010000082.1 GCA_958370325.1 uncultured Collinsella sp.
AGAACGTCTCGCTCACGTTCATCTTGACGAACTCGTCCACCAAGATCATGTGACCCGTCGACGAAACGGGCAGCCATTCGGTGATGCCCTCGACCAGGCCCATGAAGGCAGATTTTAGAAGCTCGATAATATCCAAAGGGACCCCCTCGTTAGACACCCGCCGGTAGATGTTCTGCGGACGATGCGGGCGAGGTCCCATTATCAACCGTTGGCGGTGCGACCGCGCCTGCCCTTACCAAAAAACTCGCCCGTTCACAGAATTGCGAGCGGTCAAACCGAAATCCTTGGGTATAACTGCAACAAGGTAAAGTGTCCGGCGGCCAACGCACCCGCGCCCGCCCGACGCACGAGCCCCACGCCCGTGCGATAGACCAAGGAGGAAACCATGAACGAGGGCTACACCAAGGTATTTGTTTCACTCGACGGTACTGAGCAGCAGGATTTTGTGCTCGCACGCGCCATCAAGGTCGCCGCGAACAACGGCGCTAAGCTGATCATCGGCCACGTCATCGACTCCACCGCGCTCGAGAGCGCCGGTTCCTATCCGGTCGACCTGGTCAACGGCTTGGAGGAGGCCTTTAACAACTCCATCGCCAAGCAGCTCGAGGAGGCCAAGGCCAATCCCGACATTCCCGAGGTCGAGGTCATGATTCGTACCGGCCGCATTCGTGAGACGCTTAAGGATGAGATGCTCGACGTGGTCAAGCCCGATCTGGTGCTCTGCGGCGCCCGCGGCCTGTCCTCAATTAAGTACGCGCTACTGGGCTCGATTTCGACGTTCCTGCTGCGCAATACGGACTGCGACATTTTGGTCGTGAAGTAGCGTTGCTCCCACCGGCCGCGGGGCCTGCGGGGTTTCCACGGGCACGTCCTCGCCGCTTCGCGGCTGCGGGATGTGCCCTTAGGAAACCCCTCCCGGCCCCGCGGCCTTCGCAGCCTTACTTCAGCGAGTTGGCTGATAAAAGATGGTGTGCCGCCCCGTTTGGGGCGGTACGTTTTTTAATGGGCGGCACGTTTTGTTTGGGCGGACGTCTGCCACATGCGTTACTCGAAATATTGGAACTTGTTCGTTGAAAAGGCGAATGTAACGACGAAGCCTTCTCTGGGCTCGGACGATGCGGTGACGTCGATGCCCATCTTGGAGCACAGACGTGCCACCAGGTAGAGGCCGATGCCCGTTGCGCGCTTGGTGGCGCGGCCGTTGTCGCCGGTAAAACCCTTCTCGAACACGCGCGGCAGATCTGCTGCACACACGCCGCAGCCGTTATCGGCAACGGTGAGCTCGATGCGCTCGCTTGCCAGGCCCTCGTCCAACAACGCACCCGAAAACACGATCTTCGCGCCGTCCTCGCGCGCGTATTTGATGCTGTTCTGGATGAGCTGGCCCAAGATAAACTCCAGCCACTTCTCGTCGGTAAAGACCTCGAAGTCGAGGTTTTCGCACACCGGAGCCACGTGCGCCGCGATGAGCTCGCGTGCGTTGGCTTTAATCGCGCCCGTCACCAAGGTCTTGAGATCCCAGCGACGAATCAGGTAATCGCGCTCCACAACCTCCGAGCGCGCGTAGTAGAGCGCCTGGTCGATATAGCGCTCTACGCGGGCAAGCTCGCGACCGAGGTCATCTACGCGCGACAGGTCGTCTTCGCTGCCGTCCAGGTTTTCCAAAATCAGATGGGCTGCAGCCAGGGGCAGTTTGGCCTCGTGGACCCAGCTCTCGATATAGTCGCGATAGTCATCGGTCTGGCGCCGGCCTTCGGCAACCTCGTCGCAGGCGGCTTTGCCCACCCGGCGCAAGACCTCGTACTCGAGCTCGCCCTCGGCATACGTCGGGCACTGCACCATCTCTTGCACCCATGCGGGGCTCTCCAGTTCCTCGGCCGCCCGCTCCAGCTGACGCAGAAAATGGCGGCGACGCGCATACTCGATCACGATGCCCAGGATGCCAAAGATAAAGGACACGCCGACCGCCACGACCACGATAGATGCCGGGGCTCCGGCGACCGTCAGCACAAAGCAGCTCAGCAGCACGCCGCACGTCCACACGGCGACGGGAAGCAACGCGTCTTTAAAGAACTTGCCAAACGACATAGCCGGCCCCTAGACCGAATAGCCCTGGCCGCGGTGCGTCGTCAAATACCCCTTGATGCCGATTTTTTCGAGCGTCGTGCGCAGGCGGTTGATGTTGACAGTGAGTGTGTTGTCGTCCACGAAGGCATCGGAGTCCCACAGGTCCTGCATGATGGCCGAGCGCGAGACAATCTTGCCCGCGCGGCTCAGGAGCAAAGAGAGGATGCGCAGCTCGTTTTTAGTGAGCTCGGTGCTGTCGCCGGTTGCCGTGTTGGTGACCGCGGAACGGGCGAGGTCGAGTTCTAGCCCCTTGTGGACGACCGTGCTGCGCTCGCCGGCAGCCGCGGTGCGTCGCAGCAGCGCGTTAATGCGCGCCACAAGCACGCGGGCGCTGTAGGGCTTGGGGACAAAGTCGTCCGCGCCGAGCGTCATGGCCATGACCTCGTCAATCTCGGTCGTGCGCGACGTGAGGACGATGATGGGGACCTCGGATTCGCGGCGGACTTCGTGGCAGATATGCTGGCCGTCTTTGACGGGGAGCGTGAGGTCGAGCAGCACCAGGTCGGGAGCAGCAGCGAGAATATCGTGCGAGACGTGCTCGAACGATTCGCAGGCCTCGACCTCAAAACCGGCACGGGCAAGGATGTCGGTAAGCTCGCGACGGATAGGCTCGTCGTCCTCAACGACATAGATCAGCGCCATGAATTCCGCTCCCCTCTTGGTTGTCTTGCCACCATTATGGCTGCGAAACTGCAGGTGTGCACCGCGCGCGGTGCCAAGATGACAGAACTGTTCGCGAGCGGGGGCGTTTTGTCCGCCTCGCACTCGCAGCGGTGGCGGGGACCAAAATGATTCTTTAATCCCCGTCCCAGAATAATCCCAGAATAATCATTTAGCGACGGGCGCGGAGCTTTTCGTAGCCGTCGGCGAAGAAGGCGACCGTGGCGGCGTCGGCCTCGGCGGCATCCGTCTCGGCGGCGGGAACCACGCCGTGCTCGTCGCTCACCAGGAACAGCGCGCCCTTGAGCTGAGCGGGGATGTCTACGCGCGTGACCGGGATGTCCTTGGTCTGGGCCAGCTGTTCGATGAGCGTCGCCGTGCCGCACAGGCACTCGTCCGCCGGCGCCACAAAGGCCAGCTCGCCGTCGTTGACGGCAGCAAGCAGCTCGGGCGCCACGCCGGTTTCGTCGGCCTCGGAACGGGCCTCGGCAGAACGGGCACGCAGCGCCTTGGCTGACGTATCGGCGAGCGGCTCGTACTCCCCCACTGTCATGGCGGCGTTGCCGTTGATGTCGATCACCAGCATGAGCACGCCGTCGTGCGCGGTATAGTCGCCCTCGGCTAGCGACCACTCAACGTGCTGCTTGGCCCAGCTAAGCATGTTATGGGTAAGTGGCTCGCCCTGCACCAGACGCTCGGACAGCGCGCGGATGTGGCGGTTGAGCATGGGCACCTTTTTGTTGGACATGCGCCAACGGCAGACAAGCGCGGGCTTGTCGAGCGTAAACTTCTCGACCGCCTCCTGATTGGCGCAAAAGTCCTCGTACGCACGCTGATCCTCGGCATTGCCAAACAGCTCGGCATCATCAATCTGGGGCATGGTTGTACCTTTCGTGTTAGTCATTCCGTCCTCTTATACCAAAAAGACGGCCCTCCAAACGGAGCAGCCGTCTTTTGCAGAGATTATTTTGACGATATGGTCAGGCGACCGAACAGTTTAATGGGATAGAGAAACATCCCATTAAGGGTTTTCCAAGTGCCCGAGATTGCCCCGAAAGAGGAGCGCCGCGTACTAAATGTACGCAAGCGACGGTTTGAGGGGCAAGGTCGGGTGCTTGGGAAAGCCTCTAGTGCCTAAAATGCCTAGCTCCGGTGAAGACCATCGCAATACCATGCTCGTTGCAGGCCTGGATGCTCTCATCGTCGCGCTTGGAGCCGCCGGGCTGGATGATGCAGGTCACGCCGTGCGCGGCAAGCACGTCGACGTTGTCGCGGAACGGGAAGAACGCGTCGCTTGCACAGGCAAAGCCGCCCTTCTCCACGCCCTCGCGCTCGCAGAAGTCCTCAGCACGCTCGCAGGCCAGCAACGCGGAATCCACGCGGTTGGGCTGACCGGGGCCCATGCCAATGCCGGCCTTACCCTTGGAGACCAGGATAGCGTTGGACTTAACGCCCTTGCAGACCTTCCATGCAAACTCGAGCTCGGCCATCTCGGCGTCGGTGGGCTTGCGGTCGGTGGGGAACGTAAAGGTCGCGGGATCCTCGGTCACGTGGTCGACCTCCTGCACCAGCATGCCGCCGTCGATGGAGCGCAGCTCCACCTGGGCGCCGTGGTCCACGCCGCCGGTCGCTAACACACGCAGGTTAGGGCGCTTGGCCATGCGCTCGAGCGCCTCATCGGTGTAGCCCGGGGCGATGATGACCTCGACAAACTGCTTGTTCTGGTCGGCGAAGTGCTCAACCAGCTCAAAGGGAACCTCGCGGTTGCAGGCGATGATGCCGCCGAAGGCGCTCTTGGGATCGCAGGCGAAAGCGCGGTCGTAGGCGGCCGTGATGTCCTCGGCAACGGCGGAACCGCAGGGGTTCTGATGCTTGAGGATCACGCAGGCCGGCTCGTCGAACTCGCGGACTAGGTTCCAAGCGGCATCGGCATCCAGATAGTTGTTGTAGCTGAGCGGCTTGCCCTGAATCTGCTCGGAGCCCACAAGCGGGAACTGAGAGCTCGCGGTGTTCTCGCAGCCCTCGGCAAAGCGATAGACCGTGGCCTTCTGCT
>CATXJW010000083.1 GCA_958370325.1 uncultured Collinsella sp.
GCGATTCTTGAGCCAAGATTAATGTTGGATGAGTTTTTGGGTGGCAGTGGGAAAAAGTATTAGACCTCGATAGCGGGGGATGGGGTAGCGGTGTAAAACGGCGTCAAGGGTTGGTCGAGCAGGCGGTTTTCAGGCGACTGGGACATGGCGGGCGGCCGATCACCTATACTGGTTGGGCTCAACTGGAGAGGTGATAACTAGTTATGAAATCAATCAATGTTGCAGCAGCGATTATTCAGAAGGACGGGAAAATCCTGAGCTGCCAGCGCGGCTATGGCGAGTTTAAAGACGGCTGGGAGTTTCCGGGCGGAAAGCTCGAGCCGGGCGAGACCGGCGAGCAGGCAATCGTGCGCGAGATTCAGGAAGAGCTCGAGGTCACGATCGGTAACCTCGACTATCTTTGCACGGTCGAACACGATTACGAGACGTTCCACCTGTCGATGCAGTGCTACCTAGCTAACATCCTTTCGGGGGAGTTCAAAGAGCACGCTCATGAGGACATGAAGTGGCTCGACACCAATAACCTGTGGGATGTCGATTGGCTTCCAGCGGACGTTAAAGTCGTTAGGGAGCTCGAAAAGAAACTCGGGCTTAAGTAAGAAAGGGGCGGGCGCTACATGGTGCCTCGCCCCTTTTTGTCACTCTGCCTCGCTCAAATCGCTGAGCATAAACTCGTAAATGTCTTGCCTCACGGGTGCGTTGAGCTCATATTCGATTTCAACGGCGTTGTCGCCGCTCTTAGTTTTAATAGCTTCGAACTCACCGGTCGGATGCATTTCGCCTAAGAAATAGAACTCCTTGCCACCCTTATCGTCCTTGTTCTTTCGCATAAACAAATACGTCTTCAGGCCGTTTTCCGGCCATGTCTTCAGGCGCTGAATCTCGGGGGAGTTGAGCGTGCGGTTGTTCTTAGAGATTGCAACTAGCTTACTCGGCGAAACAAAGCGGTCTTCATACTGAATTGACTCACTAATGTCGGGCGCCTTGTCATAGTTAATGAACACGGGGAATGTATTGGTCTTCTCGTCGTAGAAGTAGCCGCCAAGATTTTGGCCGTTGATGTTCTTTTCCCAGTTCATCAAGCGGCAAACCTCTTCGTACGTGTACTTGGCGTTGAGAACGAAATTTGTGTTTTCGTACGTCTCGGCATAGTCGAGTCGGTTGCGCGCAATACCAAAATCCAGTACCTCAAGAATCTGACGCTTGAACTCAGCGTTGCGCAGGGCGGTCGCAAACGCTTCGGTCAGACGAGGTCCGCATCCATCGTCAATAAGCAGGGAAACGAAATCCTTAGGAGTGGCAAAGTCGCCCTTAAGGACTGCGATTGCCGACCTAACGGCGCTGTCCTTAAGTTGTGCGCGGTAGTTCCTAAGCGCAGCCTCGCGCATATGCCGGTAGCCCTCGTGTCCGGCTTCGACGAGCGTTTGAAGCAAATAGAGATCTTCAAATCGCTTGCCCGCGGCAAGTTTTTGAGAAATAAATCTGAGGATTTTGATCTGGTCCGAGGAAAACTGGACCGTGTAGTCCGGCTCACATTTGGAAAGAAAATCATGGTAGGACTTGCTGCTTTTGAAGATGAGTAGCGGGTCGATAGAGCCGTTGCGATCAAATTCGAGCAGCGAGGGGATCTTTCCGAGCTTCTGCCGCAAGTCGAGATATTCGTTCTTCAAAAAGCGGGCGGAGGTAAAGTTGCCGCCATCGATGGCCTTGTAAATGCGTGCCTCGGAAATACGGTCGAAGCTCACGGTCGAGCATCCGGGTATCACCGAATCGCCCTCTTGGACGAGACGGCGCAGGCGATCTTTGTTGTACGTCTTGTCGCCCGAAAGCGCGATGGGCACCAAGAAGTTGCTCTGGTAATTGCCAATAAAGTCGAGTACCAGTGCGTATTCCTTGCCACTGTCCAAGCGCAGGCCACGGCCGAGCTGCTGAATAAAGATGATTGCGGAGTCGGTGCGTCGAAGCATGATGATCTGATTGAGAGAGGGGATGTCGACGCCTTCGTTCATGATATCAACCGAGAAAATGTACTCGAGCTCGCCGGCTTCAAGTCGGCTGATTGCGATATCGCGGACCTCATCGGAATCTTGACCGCTAATCGCAGTTGTTCGATATCCGAGAGCGTTGAACTTGCGTGACGGTTCTTCGGCCTCGGCGTTTCGATTGCAGAAGATTAAGCCCCTGCGGTTGCTTTTGGTGACGCTATATTCCTCAATCTTCTCGGAGATGTGACGCACGCGCTCGTCGGATGTTAAGCGTCCGAACAAGGCGGTATCTTCGACCGTTTCGTCGTCAATCTCCAGATCGTGAATGCCAAAATAATGGAAGGGGGCAAGCATCTCCTCGGCCAAAGCGTCCTGCAGCGTGATCTGGAACGCGATGACGTGATTGAAAAGGGCAAAGACGTCATAGCCGTCGGTGCGATTGGGTGTAGCGGTCATGCCCAGATAAAACCGAGGCGTAAAGTGCGACATGATGGATTGGTAACCCTGGGATCCCGTGCGGTGGGCCTCGTCGATGACGATGTAGTCGAACTCATCGGGATAGAAATCGCTCAAATGTTTGGCGACCGAAGAACACATGGCAAACACACAGGTGGCATTGCTTGTATTCTTGCCAGTTTGATAGGTGTCGAACGTATAGGTACTACCTAAGAGCCGTTCGTAGCTTGCGCGGGAGGCGTCAATAATGCGCCGGCGGTGCGCAAGAAAGAGGACGCGCCGGGGTTTAAACGCGAGTACATCGAACGCCGAAAGGAAGGTCTTGCCGGTGCCGGTTGCCGAGACCAGCAGGGCGCGGGTCTCGCCCTTGCGATGGATTACACCGAGCGCCTCAAGGGCGCGCTGCTGCATTTTATTGGGCTTGATTTCTTCGAGGTCATTCGTGGTTGGGCTAACAGTTGCCTGGAACGTCGGTTTCGATTTGGGCTTTGACGGACGTGCCGATCGATATGCGGCATAGTTCTCAATCCAGTCTTGGGAAAGCAAAACGGTTGAGGTGTCGTTCCACAGCGAATCAAACTCGCCTCTAAGCTCTCCGAGCAGGCGGCTGTTCTCGACAGTCTGGTACAGCACGTTCCATTCTTTATTACAGGTGAGGGCGGTCTGCGTCATGTTGGAGCTGCCGACGATGACCGTGCTGGTTTCGCCCTTATCAAAAATGTATCCCTTGGCATGCAAATTACCCTGGAATACGCGAACTTCTATGTTGTCGTATTCCAGGAGCTTTCGAAACGCATCGGGTGAGTTGAAGTTGAGATAGGTGGACGTGAGCAGTCTGCCCTTAATGCCACGCTGCTTGAGCTCCTGGAACGCCTCGACCAGGATTTGAAGGCCGCCGTCTGCAACAAACGCTACGCAAAAGTCAAAAGAGCTGCAGGTTGAGAGCTGCTCCTTGATAACGGATAGTAGTGTTCCGCCTGTCGCCTTCGAGTTGGCGATGAGCTTGGGTGAATCGTTCTCGCGTGCAAGCGAGTCGAATTCAATATCAATCTGCTGCTGCGTAGTCATCCCGGCCAAACCTTTCGAAAGACTATGTTGGCGTCAGGATAACAGATCGATCGTTCGTGTTTTAGATGTATGACGATTGGGATTGGTAGTTTGGTATGAGCTTGCACACGTGTCCGCACGGCATGTGACACTTACCCTACCGCTCTGCTCTGCCGCGGCGGCATGCATCTGAACAGCGACCCTCTAAGGAGCTCGATATTGATGAGTGACAACACCAAGCATCTCGCAAAGAAGTGCGTCAAGGACGCGGGGCCGTGCCTCGCGCTGTGCGCGGCCGGCGCAGCGGTCGCGCTGCTGGCTGTTCTGGGGCCGTTCGATGTGCTCCGAAGTGCCAGCCCTCTGCACGTTTGCATGGCCCTTGCCGGTGCCATGATGACCGGCGGCGTGCTCGATCTGATTTTTTGGGTGCTTGATCCGTTTGGATGGAAGAACGAAGGGTAAGCCCTAAGGGATGGATACCCCGCAGCAATAGGAGGTCCCTGTGATCTGGTTTACCAGCGATACTCATTTTGGACACGAGAACATGCTACGGCTTAGCGATAGACCTTGGTCGACTGTTGCGCAGATGAACGACGCCATGGTCGCCAACATTAACAGCAAGGTCGCTGCGGATGACGAGCTCTACATCTTGGGCGACTTTAGCTTTAAGATGACGGTCCAAGATGCCTACGAGCTGCGCAAAAGCATTGTCTGCAAGCGCGTCCACCTGCTGCCCGGCAACCACGACAAAGACTGGACGCAGCCTGCGGTGGCGGATGCTTTTATCGTCGAGCCGCCCATTTGCGTGCTTAAGATCGACCGTCAAAAAATCGTGCTGAGCCACTATCCCATGGTCGACTGGCAGGGCATGTCGCACGGCAGCTGGCATTTGCACGGGCATATCCACAGTTGCGGCGGCGCGTACAACAAGTTCAACCTCAGACAGGGGCTGCTGCGCTATGACGTGGGCGTGGACGCTAACAGCTACGCCCCGGTGAGCCTGGAAGAGCTCAGGTCGCGGTTTGCACAGGCAGACGAGCCAGTGTGTTGCGTTAAATGGCCGTGGTGGGTCAACGCTACGGGCGACGAGCGGATCGAGCGCGATCTCGAAACCTATAAGAGGGAAGCGGTGATCAGATGACGGTCTATGTGACGGGCGATATTCACGGCGGCCTCGACATGCAAAAGCTGCGCGATTGGGATCTTGGGGATAGCCT
>CATXJW010000084.1 GCA_958370325.1 uncultured Collinsella sp.
CCCGCGACCCCAACCTTGGCAAGGTTGTGCTCTACCAACTGAGCCATGTCCGCTTGCGGGTTATTAATTTACGCGAGTTGTCCAAAAGACGCAAGTACTTTTTTCAAAAAACTTGTCTGCCGCATGTTCTTAGTAGCTAAACGCGCTAAAGCGATTGGCTAGGCACACGATTCCAGCGCTCCGCTAAACAGCTTCACCATCTGCACGCGCGTGCCGGCGCCGTCCGTACGACGAGCAACCTCCACGTTATCGACGAGCATACGCATAAGCTTGATACCACGGCCGCGCTCCTCTGATGCGACCGGTTCGCTCGTTTCATCGATAGAATAGCCGGCACCTCGATCAAGCACCTCAACCACAACGCGATCGCCATAGGCCTGAACCGTCAGGACGCACCCGATACCGCCCGCATGGTCATAGGCATTACCCAGCGCCTCCCCCGACGCCAATGCGACATCGTAGCGCTCGTCACGGCGCAACGGAAGCGATTCAAGGAGTTCGGCGATGCGATGTCGGTAGTATGGAAGATTTTCGATACCCTGACGGACCTCGACGCTCTTACTCCAGCGAGGCAGCTCCCCCACCGGAATGGCGGGAATAGACTCCCGTGCCGGCCCCGCGACATGAAGAATATCGACAAGACGAGCAATCTCCAAAAAGCGAACAACTTCACCTGATGCATTGACGAGCGAAAGCAGGCCTTCTCGCCTCATGAGCTCACGAGCGCGCGTAAGCAGGAATGCCAAGCCCGTCGAATCGATAAAGCTAACAGCCTGACAGTTGATGACGACACGACGCACGCCGCGGCCAATCAAAGCATCCAACCGGCGACGCAGCGCAGGCGCCGTGGCGATGTCGATATCGCCTGGTGGCGTCAAAACCGCTATGTCATTCCACTCGTTCATACGACCATGGTTCCCCAAAAAAGCCCACTCGATGCATTCGTTTCCCCAACCGTACGGATTCAGCCCGCCCAGCGTCGTCTATGAACGACCCCGTAAAAACTCAAGGGACACCAATGCAATGTCATCGTCCAGCGCCGATTCGGTAAATCGGTCGAGCTCGCCCAAGACCTTGCCGCAGATTCCCGATACGCCCTCACCCGAGACAGAGAGCAGAAGGTCACGAAGGCGCTGCTCGCCAAAGAAAGCACCCGAGCGGTCACGTGCTTCGATTGTTCCGTCGGTGTACATAAATAGCATGTCACCAGGAGCGAACGTAAACACGCCTGTCTCGTACACCATGCTCTCAAAGGCACCGATTACCCCCGATTGGCATCCAAGCAGCTCGACCTCTCCCCCACGAGCCTCGTCGCCACCCAGCGGCATCGACTCTGGCCTGATGACCATGGTCGGAGGATGGCCCGCCGAACAATACGTTGCGCGTCCGGCTTTAAGGTCAATCTTGGCGATAAAGGCCGTCACGAACGTCTCGACCCTCGAAAAGCCCATGAGCATGCTGTTAAGGGAGCGTGCCATGCGGGCCGGTCCAGCGCCCTCCCAGGCATATGCCGTCAGGGCCGTCTTGACGAGCGCGGACATCGATGCAGCCTCAATGCCTTTGCCAGACACATCGCCCAGAATCATGACGGCACAATCGTCGGGAAGACGGATGAGCGTATAGAAATCGCCGCCGACCATCGCCGAGTTCGTGGCCGACAGGTACACCGAATCGGTTGCGATACCCGGAACATCCCCCAGTGAATTTCTCATGCCAATCTGAAGGGTCTGAGCGATATGGCGCTCCTCACGCTTTTGAGATTCGCCTTCATAGATCAGTTCAAAGTCATGAGCCAAGTGCACCAAGTAGTCATATTCAAGGTCATCAATCGGCTCTTGGCTACCATCACGAAGCAGCAGCGCGCGCGTCGTCGGGCCCTTCGCAACAGAAGCAGGAACGATCGCGTCGTTACTGTGCTTGCCATCGCCCTCAGAGCGCGGGCGCCCCGCCTCGATGCCGGCGTCGACGTAGAGACCCTGGCAAGGCAGGCCATGTGCCCTAAGCCAGCCTCCCATAGGCATCGATTCGTCAACGCGAGTTATACGGACGTGTTTAAGGTCCTCGGCACTCGTGCCGCCCAAAACAGATGCCTCAAAGCCATCAGGGCCAGCCCCCAGACGTGCCGCTGGCGCCGTCGTGGAAAAGAAAAGCTTCTCGGGATCGTCCGGCAAAGCAACGCGACTGCCGCCTTCAAAATCTATGACGTAGGAATCCAGACTGGCGTCATACTCAATAGGGCAAAAATGGCAGTTGAGCATATTGCAGATCTCGGACGATACCGCCTGGGTAGCCGCGGCGGAATCGTCTAGAAAGGTAAACAACTCATCCCGCAAGACATTGAGCGAGCGGCCAAGCTCGGCCGTGCGACGGGAGCGAAGGCTCGATGCCATGCCGACCAGCTGGATAGACAGGTAATCGCAAATGACCTCGAGCACATTAACGTCATAGGCGAGCGGTGCCTGGGGGCGTTTCCAACCAACTTCCAGCACGCCAAGGATCTGCGTACCGTAAAAAACGGGAAGACAGATTTCACTGCGGTACGGAGGCATATCCTGCATGCGCAACAGGTGCTTAGAACGATTATCCAGGTCCATGAACATACCGGAGGCGGCCTTATCGCCCTCAAGGTCCTGTTGAATCGACAAGCGACAAGCACGCGACTCGCGAAGAACATACGTCGGAATGCCAGCGCCATACGGCAAAAACTCGGGCAGGTAGCTGTCGTACAGCTCCTTGGAAACACCGCGAAGCTTAAAGCCGCCGCTCTCAGAAAAATAGATAGCGGCACCCGAAGCATCGAGCGTTCCTACAAGCTGGTTCAAAACGGTATCAAGCAGGCTGGGTAACTCATCGGAGCCCACAGTGCTCATAATGACCGAGAGCGTGCCAGAGAGACGCTTGTTCGCCACCCTAAGCTCCGATAACGCACGCTTGAGTTGCCGGTCGTGAGAATACTGTTCCTCGATACTGTGAAGCGCCACCAGAACACGTGGTGCGCGGCGCCCAAAGATGCGTGGAGGCGTTACGGAGCCCGCACGAACCAAGACGGGAATAAAAGAGCCGTCACTCAGCTTGAGCATCAGTTCGTTCTCGGAGCCATCGGTTTCAAATGGCAGACGATGTTCCGTCGCACGTTCAAAAGCGGACGAGTACAGGACGTCTTTAACATCTCCACCGATGACGTCGGCGCGTTCCTCGCACATCAAACCAAGTAAGCGATTATTCACATGCAGAATGGTTCCGTCGAGCTCGCAGATGATGACAGCATCGCTCGTGATCTCGACTAGTTGGGCAACGTCAGCCCACTCATTGCGCTCAAGCGTTTCCATCGTGAACCTCACCGTCTATCGGTAACAAAAAAGCCTCCGAAGAGGCTTCTCAATTGCGATGGTGTCGGAGGCGGGACTTGAACCCGCATGACCAAAAAGCGGTCACTAGCACCTCAAGCTAGCGCGTCTGCCAATTCCGCCACTCCGACATGCTATGTTGTTGATTCGCAGTTCGTTTTGTTCGACCCGCGCGTTCAACGAGGAAGATAATAACCTATGATTCGAGAACTGTGCAAGCACTTTTTTCAAAAAAGTTTACGAATTTATAAATGCGCTGGTAGACGGACCTGTTCGGGCTGGAATGAGGTTGCTTTCCAACGCGTCCTCGGGCATGCGGCATTATTTTGATTCGCGCTTCGCGCTACAAAATAATGCCGCCCCCTGCGGAATGCTTTGGAAAGCAACCTCATTCCGGCCCTAGGAGTATGTACTCCGGGCACAGTTCTCAAATATGTTCTGGGGCTGATACAAAATTTAGCTGCTCGGCTTTGCCGAGCCCTTATATAAGGAGGCCGGAGCTAAAGCTCCGGCCTCACACATTTTCCTATTAGATTAAGTGAGCGATCAGGGAATCGCACTCCCCCTGCCGGGTTACCGCAGGGCCCGCCCTGGTGTTACTTTTCAGAACATTCCGCAGGACGCAAGAAACCCCCGCCGCACGAAGTGCGCAGCGGGGGTTTCTTGCATGTCCGAGGACGTTCTGAAAAGTAACACCAGGGCGGGCCCGGACGAGAACAACCGACTACAGGTCGATGTGCGATTCCTTGATCGGGAACGGCTCCGCGAAGTGGCACGCGCAGCAGTGGCCCGGAGCGACTTCCTTAAACTCAGGAAGCTTCTCGGAGCAGATGCCCTGCGCGATCGGGCAGCGGGTGTGGAAACGGCAACCGGTCGGCGGATCCAGCGGTGACGGCGGGTCGCCGGCAAGGATGATGCGCTTACGAGTCTTCTGGATATCAGGATCGGGCACCGGCACAGCAGACAGCAGCGACTGCGTGTACGGATGGTGAGGCTCGCTATAGAGCGTCTTCCAGTCCGAAACCTCGACCATCTTACCCAG
>CATXJW010000085.1 GCA_958370325.1 uncultured Collinsella sp.
CCTGCTCGCACGGAGAGCACATTAAGTGCTCTCCGGCTCGTGCGGAACTCGCGATGAACCTTACATTCCGCGCCGCCGGGCAGACGCCTTGTTGTTGGGACGTGACTTGTCTTGGGAGTATCTGCAACATATATAGATATAGATGAGTTGAAGGCCACGTTGTGTGGCCTTCTTTGTTTGCGGAAAGCGCGTCCCGGAATCTGACGTTGGAATGGGATGTAGTTTCCGGTTGCCGAGTCTTTGCTCGATAGAAAACCCGGGTAGCCTGGTGGTTGGCTACCCGGGTTTTTGGTTTGCCGTTGCCCCCTGCTGATGGCTAGTGGTTCTTGCGGCGTTTAGCCAACATGACGAGGGCTATTGCCGCTAGGATGATGCCTGCTGCTACAGCGGTGGCGACTAGGGCGAATGTTTGGTCGCCGGTGTTTGCGAGGTTCTTCGCTGTGGTCGTAGTCTTGACCTGGTCTTAGCTCCGTTGTCGGACTTGGGCTTGTCCGGGTTCGTCGGGGTCTCAGGAGTCTCGGGGTCCTTTGAGCCTTCGGAATCGGTTGGGCCGGCGGTGTTTACCAGCGTATGGTCCAGGAACTTCTTGGCGCCCGCACTTGCCTGTGAGAACAGGCGGCGCGTGCGGATCGGGGTGGCGTTCACCGTTGTGGGCGCCGTCTCCTCGGCCTCGATATTCACGAGCGTCGTGCCGGTGTCGAGGCCCACGTCGTTGTATCCCACGTGGCAGTAATACTGCGCACCGTCATCGTCTGCGGTCAGGCCAATCTCGAGCTTTGAGGCCGTTCCAGCCGCGAGGTTGCCATCGGCACCGACGAGCTGGAACTCAGTCTCGCCACGGCCCTTGCGGTACCAGGTATACGACGGTGCCAGCTCCGTTTCACTTCCGTCGGCATTGCGCTGCGTCACATGGCCAATCGCCGAGAGCGTCAGCTTGTCTCCCTCCGCGCACTCGACCGAAGAGACATACTCGAGGGCCGACCTCTCCGCTGTATCCGCCGCAGGTCCGCTCACGGTCATCGTCATGCCATCGGGCATGGTCTTGACCGTGATGATTGCCGAGCGAATACCTGTTTCGGTCGTGGATCCATTCTTAACGGCGGCGATGGCGAATCGATACTCCGTATTGGGCTGCAGCCCATCCCACTTGAGCGAGGTCTGCGTGTTGTCGGCAATCTTCCAGCTATTGACGACCGCATCCGCCGCATTGCTCTGCAGCATGCCCACGCCGTAGCTAAAGCCACTCTTGTTTGCGAGTACATCGTCCCAGCTAAACGTAACGCTGGTCGAATCGACGGCGTTTGCCGTAAAGCCCGTCACGGCCGGCGCGTCGGGCATCTCGACGTCCTTAACGTCATAGCCCACGATCCAGAACTGGTCGGTGTCCTTGGTGCCGAGCTTGTCGCCCGAGTCTGCCTCGAACTTGTCGACATCCACCGCGTTGACGCCCAGACGCCACACAAAACCGTACTTGCCCTGCGCGGCCTCGGGCAGGTTGTCGACGGTGCCGCCGTATTCGGTCGATTCACTCGAGGAGTTACCTGTAGTAAAGCTGGCGTTGGCACCAAAGCACAGGCCGCCAAACAACTCGTGCTTTGCGAGCTTCGCGCCCATGACAACGCTGCCGTTCAGCGTCAAGCCGAGCTCGAGCTCCTGCTCCTTGCCCTCCTCGACTTCGATGGTCTGCTCAATGCTCGCCCCCGACTGCGCGGCGGCGCCGTTAAACCCATCGTGCGTGTAGGCGCGCGTTACGCCAGGCTTGCCCAGGCCAAAGGAATCCCCAACGGGAGTCTCGCCGTTGAGCGTCGTTTGATAGGTTCCGGGTTCTCCCGACCGGTTGCTCAAAAAGTAGCTGAGCGGCGTCATATTGTGCTGTTTGGCAATGCGGTCATAGGCCTCGACATTAACGACCGAGGTCTGCGCGCCGAGCGACACGGGCGCCGCCATCACGCCCTTGCCACCAGTTTCCTCATTTTCGATCTCATACTCGTAATAGACCATCGGAATCGTGTAGAGCACGGCCTTGTCACCCTCGCCGGCATGCGACTCATAGCTTACGCTTGCGCTGACCGTGCGCTCGCTCCGGTAGTCATAGCATCCCTCGGCGGCAAAATCGACTGAAGCATTCATCGCGACCAGGGGCGGACCGGTCTGCACCTCGACGGCAACGCCCAACTCGGCGCCAATGGTATAGCCCTGGGATGTCCCCGTGCCCTTTTCCTCTCCGTATGACGTGCCGCCCAACACCAGATAGCCGTATGCCTGCTCCAGATCCTCAACATAGGGCGCATCCTGCAGCACGGCAAGCACGCGCGGGTTGGTATAGACCTTGTAGCGGTCCTTGTACGTGATCTTGACGCTGTCGTTGTCGACATCGGGCAGCGCGAGCGAGATAAATGTGCCGTAGGTAGTGCCGCGACGGTTGCTCTCGCTAATCACCTGCTCCTCGCCGCGGCGCACCTTTCCGTTCTCGTCGAGCGAAAAATGCGAGGCGGTCATCCAATAGTAGTCATCGTTCTTGCGCAGGTCCTCGTCGCGGTGCTTGCCCACCACGGCGATAAAGCTCTCGCTATAGCGGTCCGAACCCGAGACGCTGCCCGCCTTGACGTCGCTGATCCACACCTGCTCTATACCCTTGTGGTCATGCTTGTTGCTGCTGTTGTATTGCTGACCGCTCATGCTCATGGTTCCGACCATGGACCCCAAGCCCTGAGCCCCGCTCTGTGCCGTGTTGCAGGCAAAGTCGCGGAACACATCGCCGCCCACGAGCACCTCGTCGACCGCCAGCTGCCCGGACAGGCCGTCAAGGTTGGCAGTGGCAAGGGCAATAGGCGCCAAGGTGCACGGATAGCGCTTATCCTGAGCGCTATCCTTCCATGCGCTGTTGGGCACATGCATCAGCCCATAGGAGGCGAGGAGCCCGTCTCTGTATTCCTTGCAATCGGAAAGCTTGAACTCGCCAGACTCCGAGTCAAAATACGCGTAGCGGTACAGCGCGCCGTACAGCCCCTTGCTGCCGTCAGAAGCGCCGTAATCAAAAGCGCTGCGTTGCCAGTCATAGCCCGCAAGAATTAGGCCCGTGACGGTTTCACCCGTCTTCTTTCCTTCTTCATCGTAGGCGGCAAACGTGCCGAACGTCGCATTCGCAGCGACCATGGTCTTGCCGTTCGCGGAGAGGGAGATTGCACCCGCGTCGCCCAGAGCATCGACATGGACGAGCGCACCCTTGGATGCATCCCACGAAAACAGCTCGCAATGCGTCGACTTATCAATATTCTTCTTGCCGTAGGGTGCCGAGACCACGATGGCGAGGTCATCGCAAAAATCGCGATCGAGGTCGCCGGCCGCTAGCGAAACGACAGGAGCTGACTGAAGCTGCGTCCAGGAGTCGTTCCCGCCCTTGTTGTGCGTGGTGTAGTCCGCGGCGTTACCGGCATCGATCTTGACGACGCTTTGCTTCCAGTTGCCGCCCTCCAAGTCATACATGTCGACTACAGCCTTGCGCACGCCGTTCTCGTCGACATAGCAGCCCGCGTAGACAAAAAGCTCGTCGACGCCGTCGCCATCGACATCGCCCGCCTCGACATCAAAGACGGCGTCGTGCTCTTGCAGGTAACCGGCATCCAGGTACTTAAAACGGCCTTCGTACATCATATTAGTGTTGACCGTCACCGGCAGGTGTGTGTCGAGAGTGCGCGTACGCCCGTTGCTAAACGAGTAGAGGACCAGCTCAACCTTTCCGGCGTATGACTTGCCGTCAATCGTCGTGGAGGAACTGTCGCCGTAGGCACGGAGCTCGGCAACGCGGCTCTTTTTGCCCGTGCTGGCGTCGCTGCAGAACTCAACACTCGTGGCGTGAATGCCCGAGAAACCGTTGTTGTCGTTGGCGAGTACTGTTGAGGACTCATTGTTGCTTAGGTACGACCAGGTGCCGCCACCGTAGTCGCTATGCTTGTAGAGATCGCTGTTCGTATCGAAGTTGTTGACGTTTTGCCAGAACTTTGCGGCGCCCCACACACTTCCATAGCCATCGGTGAGTTTGCTGCTGCCGCCAATGTCACCGCGCTCGACGTTCTCGAGCTTGTCGCGCAGAGTGTAGCGATTGCCATGGCTACCGTTAGCTGCCATATAGACCTCGCTGCGCGTGGCAAACGTCGTGGGGGTATCAGTGGAATAGGGGCCAACGGTATCGGCCGGAATGTCCTCGCTCGTGCCCAGACCCAGGGCTTGATAATCCTGCTCGGTCATATCGGTGATTGCGGGCGCGTCTGCCGCCTGGGCAACCTGGGGCGTGGCCGTGAAGCAGGCGACGCTCGTGGCGATCAACGCAGCAAGCGCCGCCGTCCCAACAAGCGGGATTTTCGACA
>CATXJW010000086.1 GCA_958370325.1 uncultured Collinsella sp.
TCATGACCGTCTCGATGGACGGGTCGGACTCGACGCCCTCGAACAGCTTGACCTCGAAGCCGCCTTCCTTAAGGTCGGCCTCAACGTCCTGCAGGAACCCGCCGCGGCGCATAGAGCTGCCGCCAGAAACGATGATGGCCTTCTTGCCCTTGAGGTTCTTCACCTCGTGGCGAGCGCCCTCACCAAAGTACAGATCGCGAGGATTGGTAAAACGTCCCATACTGTGCCTCCTAAACAAGCCCCTCTTAGACTTGCGTATATAACGGAGCACCCGATTGGCTCCGTTAGGACCGTTTTGCGCGTTGCCGGCGATGACAATGCGCGATGTCTAAACGTCTCAACGCTCAGACAAACACTATTTTACCGTTCTGGTTGGTCAGTTATTCACCTAAAGCCAACAATGATGAAACGTTTTTTCTATCCCTGAAGACCCTTGTGGGCATTCAAACTCCCAAGCTGGGCAAACGTTTTATCATGGTTGACCACATATCCCGGGCAGGACTGCGCCCCTTCAAAATGCACCCCGTTCGCCGCCAAAAATCGACCGTTTGCGGCACCGTGATACCACTCGGCCGTCCAAGGTGCCGACATTTGTGCGACATCCGTCTGACATCCGTCTTCGTGGTGCAAAGGTGCATGTCCAAGTGCGGCACCCCCGGTGTGCCACATGCGAGTAAACTAGAACCTTATATAGAAACATTTGAACCCTAACCGCAGCAAAGGAGGCCCCATGGCATTCGATCCCATTCAAGAGGATTGCCATCGCCTCGTTCTTGAGGCCTTGCGCCGCGACAATATTCCGCTCACCGACGGTGCCGCCGTAGAGCGTCTGATGGAACAATTCACCCGCAACCCTGCGCCGCTCATCGTGCACGACCGCGACCGCGCCGGGCACCTCATTGCCAAGGTGGTCGAGGCTGTCGACTACCGCATTCCCTTTATCCCTGACGATACCCAGGCAGAGCAAGAAGAGACCGCTGCCGAGGACATGCTTCGCGAGGCAGCTGCGCTCGACCCGACCAACTGGGACGCCCAGCGCATGCTGACCGCCCTCACCGCCAACTCCAACGAGGAGTACGTACAGTACTTGGTATCCAAGCGCGATGAAGTCGAGCACGATCTGGCGCTCAAGATTGCCTCGGCGCAGGACCCCTACGAGCGTGAGGCCGCAGGCGACCTTATGCGCCGCCCCTACCTGCGCTGGCTTGCCGCCCTTGCATCGCGCGCGCTCATTAGCGGCCGCTACCGCATGTCGCTGGATGCCGCGAATCGCAGCCTGGACTTTGCGCCCAACGACCCCGCCGGCGTCCGCCATACTGCGATGCTTGCCATGGCAAAGCTCGAATACCCCGCCGAGGAGCTCAAGCACTTTCGCTCTGTCCACTCCGTCCCCTATCTCGCCAACACGCCGCTGCGCCGTCGTCCCAAGGATGCGGAGCGCGACTTGGACCCATGGACGCTCATCGCGCTGATGAGTGCTGCCTGGCGCGAGCTGGACTACGAGGGTGCCGAGCACTACTTGCGCATCCTTGCACGCTCGTGCCCGCACGCGGCCGAGGCACTCTACTTCCAAACCGAGTTTCCCGATGGCGTCTATGCCCGTGTCAACGTAGGCGTGGGCTCCACCGACGAGCTTGTCCTTGCGCTGTCCGAGGCGACGCCGGTACTGCAGGAGGGCCTGGGCGCCCCCGACAATGCCAGCTTTGCCGCCTGGGTCGCCACCAACGATATCGTGCGTTCCCAGATCGACGAGCGCATCCTGCGGGCGGCCGAGCAGGGCTTGCCGTTTAAGGGAGGAGACCTCTAATGGATCCGAGCGTCTACATCCCCGCCTACCTGGAGCGCGCCTACGTTGCGTCGCACCCCGAACTCACCGATGCAGCACGCGAGCTTGTCCATAACGACGTGAGCGTCAACCCTCATAAGTATGCGCAGACCGAGCATGCCCAGGCGCTGCTGTCCTATGCCGGCGTCCACCGCCACCTGCTCGACGAGCTCCATCGCATCGAGGACATGGGCAGCGACGAGGAGTTTGAGCAGACGCGCAACCGCCTGTTCGACGATATGCGCGATGAGCTGCTCAAGATTGTCCGCATCGATGCGTATGTCCTCGATGCCCAGCTGCTCGCTATCATTTTGGCGGACACGCCCGTCGACGCCTGTCTAGGCGACCTGCTGAAGCTCGAGGCGACCACGGCCGATTACTTGCAGCAAAGCGTGCCCGGATTCGATATGGAAGCTCCGCACTACTGGACCAACAAGGTCCTGGCAGACGGTGTGACAGCGGCCGATCTCACCGTAAGCGAGCCGGCGTTTATCGGGTGGCTCCACACGCTCGAGGCCATCTCGCAGCTGTGCATGGCGAGCGCTCGTTACCGTGCTGCCGCCAACTATTCTCGCCGCGTTCTTAAGACGGAAGGCTATCCCACCCGAGCTGCAGGCACCGTGTTACTCGCCCTCGCTCGCCTGGAAGACGAGGACGGCTTTTTTGCCCTGGCCCACCAGCTCGAGGAGCAGATGGGGGCCGATGCCCTCGAGAACTCCCCCTGGTACCTACTCGCCCGCACGATCTTGCTGTTCAAAACGAACAAGATGCGCCCGGCGACACGCGCGCTGCGCGAGTTTGCCAACCGCTGCGAGGGCGGCGCGTTCTTTTTGCTGAACCCCATGTATCAGACGCCGTACCTTCCCTGCCGGCCCGAACCGCGCGACCCCTGGGACCTTTCGCATCAGGCAGTTTGGGAGGCCGACGGCATCATCTCGGATACTCCCGACTTTGCCCCCTGGGCCAACGCTTGCGAAGACGTATCGCAGCTTGCCCAGGAATTTGCGCGCCGTTACGGCTTTTAACGGCGCAAACGCCACGACCATGTCATTCACGTTAGGAACGGTTTCATGAACTTCCGCTCTTCTCTCGCCTGCACCTCGAGCGATATCGCCCGCTGGGGGCTGCGCTCCGTCCTTAAGCGCCAGGGCGGCGTACTCCCCGGCCGTATCGCCATGAAGATCGACCCCGAGCTGTTAAGCGACCTCGCGGGCCTTGTCGACCGCAGCGTGGTGATCACCGGCACCAACGGCAAGACCACCACCTCCAACCTCATCGCCGATGCCGTTGCCGCCAGCGGCGCCACCGTGGTATGCAACCGCGCCGGCAACAACATGGAACCGGGCGTGGTGGGCGCGTTGCTCGAGGCACGCGGCAACCTTAAGCGAACCGCCAGCAGCAAGCGCGTAGGCGTCTTTGAGTGCGACGAGCTCTACACGGTGCGCGTCCTGCCCAAGCTCAAGCCGACCTACTTTGTGCTGCTCAACCTGTTCCGCGACCAGTTGGACCGCTACGGCGAGATCGACCACACCCAGGACGTCATCGCCCACGCGCTGGAACTTTCGCCGGCAACGACACTCATCTATAACGCCGACGACCCGCTGTGCGCCTCGATCGCCGCACGCGTCCCCAATATGAGCATCGCCTTTGGCATCGACGGCGCCACGGGCACCGAGTCCGATCGCATTAGCGACTCGCGTTTTTGCTCGCAGTGCAACGCGCCGCTGGAGTACGACTATGTGCAGTACGGTCAACTCGGCGCCTATCATTGTCCTTCGTGCGGTTGGGGTCGTCCCGCGCTGGTCCGTCGCGTGACAGGCGTTGAGCTCACCTGCAGTGGCTACGGCTTTGACCTGAACTTTGGACCCGAGGCCAAAGCGCCCGCCACGCACATCGCCACGCGCTACAACGGCCTGTACATGGTCTACAACGTTGCCGCCGCCTTCTTTGCGGCGCGCGAGCTGGGCGTGGACGCGGCACATCTGCAGCCAACGCTCGATGACTACGTCCCCGCCGGCGGACGCATGGGCCGCTGGGAGATCGCCGGCCGTACCGTCGAGGCAAACCTGGCCAAAAATCCCGTGGGCTTCGATCGCCAGATCCAGTCCATTAAAACGGCAGGCGGCAGGCTCTGCGCCTTCTTCCTGAACGACAACGACGCCGACGGCCACGATGTCTCGTGGATCTACGACGTCGACTTCGAGCGCATCGCCGATACCCCAGGGCTTGTCGCCTTTGTCGGGGGTACGCGCGCGCACGATATGCAGGTACGCCTGAAGTACGCCGGCATCGACTCCGCCATCATCTCGAATATCGAGCAGGCGATCGGCGCCGTGACAGACGAGAAGGCTGGCGATACTTTCTACGCCGTCGCCAACTACACGGCCTTCCCGCCGCTGGTCAAGGAACTCGACGAGCTTAAGGGCACCGATGCGAGCTCGGT
>CATXJW010000087.1 GCA_958370325.1 uncultured Collinsella sp.
CAGATGGTCCGCACCATCAAGTACTTCGAGAAGTTCGTTGCTTAATTTAGCTTTTAGCGAATAGCTCGTTGAGCGTCTAAAGAAGGGCGCGGCCTTATAGGGCTTACACCCTAGGGTCGCGCCCTTTTTATAGGAAATCGTCTGCCGTAATGGGAGGCAGACACGTACGAAAGGTAGAAGCAAACATGGCCTTTACCAAGAAGACCGTCCGCGACATCGATGTCGACGGCAAGCGCGTTCTCGTCCGCGTTGACTTCAACGTGCCTATCAAGGATGGCGTCGTTGGCGACACCACCCGTATCAAGGCTGCCCTGCCCACCATCAACTATCTCGTTGAGCACAACGCTCGCGTCATCCTCATGAGCCACCTCGGCCGTCCCGAGGGCACCGGCTTCCAGCCTGAGCTCTCCCTTGAGCCTGTCGCCAAGAAGCTCGCTGAGCTCTCTGGTCTCGATGTTGCCTTTGTCGCCGACACCTACGGCGAGAAGGCTGCTGAGGCTGTTGCCGCCGTCGAGCCGGGCAAGGTCCTCGTTCTCGAGAACGTCCGTTTTGACAAGCGTGAGAAGAAGAACGATCCCGAGATCGCCAAGATCCTCGCTTCCTATGGTGACGTCTTCGTTCTCGATGCCTTCGGCACCGCTCATCGCGCCCAGGGTTCCGTCGTGGGCCCCGCCGCTTACCTGCCTGCCGTCGCTGGCTTCCTGCTCGAGAAGGAGGTCGACACGCTGACCGGCATCTTCGCCGAGCCCGAGCGCCCCTTCGTCGCCATCGTCGGCGGTTCCAAGGTTTCCTCTAAGATCGGCGTTCTCGATCACCTCATCGACTCCGCTGATACCCTGATCATCGGTGGCGGCATGGCCTACACCTTCTTCCTGGCTCAGGGCCTGACCGTCGGTCAGTCCCTCAAGGAAGAGGACTGGGTCGAGCGCGCTGGCGAGATGCTCAAGAAGGCCGAGGAGAAGGGCGTCAAGATCCTGCTCCCCATCGATAACCGCGTTGCCGATCACTTTGGCGAGGACGCTGTCCCCGAGGTTGTCGCTTCCGACGCTATCCCCGACGATCGTGAGGGCATGGACATCGGTCCCAAGACCGAGGAGCTCTACGCCGAGGCCGTCAAGGGCGCCAAGACCGTGTTCTGGAACGGCCCCATGGGCGTCTTCGAGTTCGACAACTTCGCTCACGGCACCCAGGCTATCGCCGAGGCCGTCGCCGAGGCCGACTGCACCTCGATCATCGGCGGTGGTGACTCTGTCGCGGCTGTCAACAAGTTCAACCTGGCCGACAAGATGAGCTGGATCTCCACCGGTGGTGGCGCTTCCATGGAGCTCGTCGAGGGTAAGGCCCTGCCCGGAGTGGAGGCGCTTCTCGATGCCTAATCGCACCCTTCTTATCGCTGGTAACTGGAAGATGAACAACGACGTCGCCGAGGCCGCCAAGCTCGCCGACGAGCTGGCTCAGGCTCTGCCCGAGGTTCCGGCTGGCGTCGAGGTGCTCGTCTGCCCTCCGACCATTGACATCACCACGGTTCATGACCGCATTCAGGCTGCCCCCATCGCCCTCGGTGCACAGAACGTGTACTGGGAGGCCAAGGGTGCCTTCACCGGTGAGTCCTCTTGCGACATGCTCAAGTCCGCCGGCTGCACCTACTGCATCATCGGTCACTCCGAGCGTCGCGACTACTTCCACGAGACCGACGAGGACCAGAACAAGAAGGCCAAGGCTCTCGTTGCCGCCGGTCTTGTTCCCGTCTTCTGCTGCGGCGAGTCCCTCGAGGTCCGCGAGGCTGGCACCTATGTCGAGCACGTCGTGAACCAGGTCAAGGCTGGCCTTGCCGGTCTTGAGATCACCTGCCCCAAGCAGGTCGTCGTCGCCTACGAGCCCATCTGGGCCATCGGCACCGGCAAGACCGCTACCGCTGAGGACGCTCAGGAGGTCTGCGGCGCTATCCGTGAGACCCTCAAGGAGATGTTTGGCGAGGAGCTCGCTAACGGCATCCGCGTTCTCTATGGTGGCTCTGCCAAGCCCGGCAACATCGCCGAGCTCGTCGCCAAGCCCGACGTTGACGGCGCCCTCGTGGGCGGCGCTTCGCTCAAGGCTGCCGACTTCGCCTCTATGGTCGTCAAGGCAGGCGAGTAGGACATATGGCACAGCGTCATCTTCCTGCACTCCTGATCATCATGGACGGCTGTGGCCTGGCTCCGGCCGATGGCGAGAACGCCGTCGCTGCTGCCAAGACGCCCTTCCTTGATAGCCTGTACGCGAAGTATCCTCACACCACGCTCGGCGCTTCGGGCGAGGACGTGGGCCTTCCCGACGGTCAGATGGGTAACTCCGAGGTGGGTCACCTCAACATCGGTGCCGGCCGCATCGTGTTCCAGGAGCTTTCGCGCATCAACAATGCCATCAAGGACGGCTCCATCGCCAAGAACGAGGTCTTCGTCAAGGCTATGGACGACGTCAAGGCCGAAGGCAAGACCCTGCACCTCATGGGCCTTATGAGCCCCGGCGGTGTTCATTCTCACATGAACCACGTCGAGGCTCTGGTCAAGATGGCTGCCCAGCATGGCGTCAAGACCGTTCGCGTCCACGCCTTCATGGATGGCCGCGACGTCGACCCGCAGTCCGGTGCCGGCTACATGAGCGAGTTCTGCGCCTTCCTGGCTAAGATCTCCGAGGAGACCGGTTGCGACGCTCGCGTTGCCACCGTTTCGGGCCGCTATTGGGCCATGGACCGCGACAACCGTTGGGAGCGCATCCAGCGCGCCTACGACGTCATGGTCAACGCGTCCGATGCCGATACCGACCCCGTTGCCGGTATCAAGGCCTACTACGAGAAGGATCCGCGCGGCGACGAGTTCGTCGAGCCTTTCGCGGCCCACAACGAGGGTATCCACGAGGGCGACGCGGCCATCTTCTTCAACTTCCGTCCCGACCGCGCTCGTCAGATGACCCGCGTGTTCACGGACAAGGAGTTCGATGGCTTTGAGCGCGAGCAGATTAAGCTCTCGCACTTTGTGACGATGACCGAGTACGATCCGACGTTTGACGTCGAGGTCGCCTTCCCCAAGACGTTCCCCGAGAACGTCCTGGCCGACGTTATCGCCGTCAATGGCCTGAAGCAGCTGCACACCGCCGAGACCGAGAAGTACGCCCACGTGACGTTCTTCCTCAACGGCGGCATCGAGGAGCCCAAGGAGGGCGAGGAGCGCGTGCTCGTCGCTTCCCCCAAGGTCGCTACCTACGATCTGCAGCCCGAGATGAGCGCTCCCGAGGTTACCGAGAAGCTTGTCGCCGCTATCAACGAGGATCGCGCTGATTTCTACATCGTAAACTTCGCAAATTGCGACATGGTTGGTCACACCGGTGTCTTCGACGCTGCCGTTAAGGCCGTCGAGGCTGTTGACGATGCCCTGTCCAAGGTTGTCCCGGCGATTCTCGCTAAGGGCGGCTTTGCGCTGATTACCGCCGACCATGGCAACGCCGATCACATGTTTGACGTTGCTTCCGACGGTTCCAAGCATCCGTTTACGGCCCACACCACCAACCGCGTGCCGTTCATCATCGTTGATGAGAAGGCACAGCTCACCGGTATCGAGGACGGCCGTCTTTCCGATATCGCTCCGACCATGCTCACCATGGCTGGCATTGAACCTTCCGCCGAGATGACGGGTCGCGTACTCGCCACCGAGGCCTAATAGAAAACAAATACCGTTTTCTAGTAAGGGGGTTGTCCACAACCGGACAACCCCCTTTTGGTGTTTCTGCCATTTCTGCCCCGTCCCCAAATGGCGGGTGGGGGAGCGTTGGGGGTTGTGGTACAGTACTGGAGTTTGAATTGTTCTATTAAGGAGCTTATCTATGGGTCCGTTCCAGATTCTTCTGTTTGTCGTTTGGGCTGTCTCTGCCGTTGCGCTGACGATTCTCGTCCTGATGCATTCCGGTAAGGGTACCGGCGTTTCGGATATGATCGCTAGCTCGCTGTATAACTCCAGCTCTGCCACAGGCGTTATGGAGCAGAACCTTGACCGCCTGACCGTCATCATGGCCGTCGTTTTTGCCGTGTGCGTCGTTCTGTGCATGTTCTTCTTCCCGCAGGGCATCGTCGGCTACTAAGCATCGGCGTATATACGTTTGTAAAGGGTCCCGCATGTGCGGGGCCCTTTTTGTTCAAGACTTTAGTCTGCTGGCCGCGCAGCGGCCAGCTTTAAACCACCCGCTACG
>CATXJW010000088.1 GCA_958370325.1 uncultured Collinsella sp.
TGACCGGTCGCGGTGCCGCCGAGCGCCCCGACTGCGCGTTTGGTGAGGCCGAGGCCCAGAGCCTGGCGAGTGCTTCGGCCAACGCCGAGGGTCTGTCCACGTCCATGACGTCGACCATGCGCGAGGGCAACCAGCGCGCCGGCCATCTGGCCAGCTACGACGCGTCCAACCTACAGATGCCCGAGCGCCGCGAGGATGGTTCCTACACGGTGCCCATTCGCATCCTGCGCATCCACATGGAGGAGGACGCCGCCAAGATGGTCCACGTGGGCGGCGCCGAGGGTCGCATTACCGCCGCGGCCGAGTCGCTCGTCGACTACAACCGCTGCGGCACGCCTTTGATTGAGCTCGTGACTGAGCCCGATCTGCGCACGCCCGAGGAGGCTCGCCTGTTTATGGAGAAGCTCCGTCGCATCTTTGTGACGCTGGGCATTTCGGACTGCTCCATGGAGAAGGGCTCTATGCGCTGCGACGGCAACGTGTCGCTGCGCCGCCGCGGCGAGACCAAGCTGGGCACCAAGACCGAGCTCAAGAACCTCAACTCGTTCAAGAGCCTGCACGATGGCCTTGCCTACGAGATTTGCCGTCAGGCCGAGGTGCTCGAGGAGGGCGGCATCATCTATCAGGAGACCCGCCACTGGGAGCCCAGTCGTAAGCGCACCGTTGTTATGCGTGTGAAGGAAACGGCCGACGACTACCGCCTGTTCCCCGATCCCGACCTGGCTCCGTTCGATCTGGACGACGAGTTTATCGACCGCTGCCGTGGCGAGATCCCCGAGCTGCCCGATGCCAAGCGCGCTCGTTTTGAGGCCGACTTTGGCATTAAGACGGCCGACGCCGAGCAGATTGCCGGCGACCCCGAGTTTGCCGACTTCTTTGAGGCCGCCGCTGCCGGTATGGCCGGCAAGGAGGCCCAGACGGTCGCAAACCTGCTGGTCAACGAGATGATCGCCTACCTTAAGGGCGCAGGCGTGTCGCTCGCCGAGTCCGGCATCGCGCCGGCTCAGGTGGCGGCACTCGCCAAGCTGCTGGCGACCGATGCCATCAGCTCCAACCAGGCGCACGAGGTCTTTGAGGCCATGGCCCAGACCGGCGACGACCCCAACAAGATCGTCGACGAGCGTGGTGTGCGTCAGGTGAGCGATGCCGGCGCGCTACAGCCGATCGTGGACGAGGTGCTGGCAAACTGTACCGAGCAGGCGCAGCAGTATCGTGACGGCAACCAGAAGGTCATCGGCTTTTTGGTGGGCCAGTGCATGAAGGCAAGCCGCGGCAAGGGCAACCCGAAGCTCTTCAACGAGTTGCTGAGAACGTCGCTCTCGTAAGCGGGAACCCGGGAGCCCCGGCAGGGCGGGTGCTTCCTCAAAATTTCGAACAGTCCTGCGCAAGACGAAGGCCACATTAAGTGGCCTTCTTTGCGTGCGGAACTCATTTTGAGCAAGCACCCGCCCTGCCGGGGCTCCCGGGTTCTGCAACGACTCGGCCGTTCGGGTCAGGCGGGGCTGAATGAAATCGAGTGAATGGGCGCGCCGTTGGCGCGCCCATTTTTGTAAGCGTGGCAAATGGGCTGTCCCTTTGCCGTCTTTTTATTGATGCTGGGAACGCCAAGCGGTGGGAGTGGTGCCGGTGTGTTGCTTGAAGGCTTGGGCGAAGGCGGCCTGCTGAGGGTAGCCTAGACGCTCTGCGACCTGCGCTATCGTGAGCGAGCTATCGGCCAAAAGGTCCTGTGCTCGTTCCATACGGCGTCTGCGAATGTAGGCGCCCAGGGACTCGCCAGTTTGGGCCTTAAAGGTGGCGCATAGCTTGGAGCGGCTTGTATAGAGCCTCTCGGCCACCTCGTTGATACCCACACGTCTGCCTTTGTCGAGCGCGCGCTCAATCATTGCCGTTGCTTCTTCGGCAATGGTTATGCTGGCGCGTGTGTCTGCCGCCCGCCGCGCCTGCTTGTGGGCCGCGCGCGAACAGGCGAGCTCTGCGACCATGGTCTCCACGATGCCTTGCATATAGACGTGTCCGCCTACGGTGCGGGCGCGTTCCTCGTTAATCCGGCGCAGCGTGTGGCAGATGGCAGACGTTGCCTCCTCGTGCCATGACTCGGCAAACGCCTCAAAGACCCCCGCGAACTCGGTGGGATACCGATGCTCCAGCTCGTCAAAATACCCGGGCAAAAAGAGCACCGAGCGCGAGTGATAAAGCTGCCCTGCAAACAGCGGGCTTAACTCCTCGCCACAGTTATCTTGGATAAAGCTGCACACGGCATTGTTTGGCCACGGTCCATGCAAGGGTTTAAGGTTCGCAGGCGTTATGCCAGTCTCGGGCATGCATATAAGTGTGGGCGCGCTGACCTCGCTCACGCAGGCGTACGGCTCGGGTGTGTATTCGGCCAGGTACATATCGTGCGTCGGGGTAATGAAATGCTCCATGACGATGCAGGTGGGGGAGAGGGGCATGATCCATGCGCGGCCGTGCGCCCGGTCGTTTGCCACCTCGCCGGTAAAGACGGCGCCCTTGCCGGTAAGCTCCAGGCCAAACTGCTCAAACTGCGGTGCGTAGAGCTCGGTTATGTCGGTCGCTGCCCGCCGTATTTGCAAAAGCGTCCCTTTCCTTTGCAGAAACGTCCACGCCTGGCTTGATTGTGAGCCATGGCTAACACATCAATGATAAGTTCATTACGGTTAACTCTCAAGCCGTTAGAAAGGAATCTCATGGCAAAGGGATCAAAAAGGGAAGGTGGAGGCATCGGCGAGTTGCTCGCGTATGCTGGTGACCGTAAATTCCTAACGTATTTGGGCATGGCGCTCTCGGCGCTCTCGCAGCTGCTGGGCTTTGGTCCGTACGTGTGCATCTGGTTTGTCGCGCGAGACCTTATCGCTGTGGCGCCTAACTGGAGCGAAGCCACCGATATCGCGATGTATGGCTGGTGGGCCGTTGGTTTTGCCCTGGCAAGCATCGTAGTGTATTTCGTGGGGCTCATGTGCACGCACCTGTCCGCGTTTCGCTGCGCGTCCAATATTCGCAAGACTGCGAGCGAGCACCTGCTTAAGCTGCCGCTTGGCTACTTTGACACGCATGCCACCGGTGAGCTGCGCCGTATCGTAGACGGATGCGCCGCCTCCACCGAGACCCTGCTCGCGCACATGCTACCCGATATCGCCGGCGCCACCGCCATGGTCGTGGGCTTGCTCGTGCTGCTTTTCGCCCTCGATTGGCGCTTGGGCGCGGCATGCCTTATCTCGGTCGCCGTTTCGCTTGGCGCCATGGCCACCATGATGGGCGGCAAGGGCGGCGAGTTTATGAAGGCCTACATGGGCGCGCTGGTCAAGATGAACAAGACCGGTACCGAATACGTACGCGGTATCCCCGTGGTCAAGGTGTTTCAGCAGACGGTCTACTCCTTTAAGGCCTTCCACGATGCGATCGCCGAATACGCCGACATGGCACAAAACTATTCGGGCACGTTCTGCCGAGGCCCGCAGGTGCTCAACCTTACCGCGCTCAATGGTCTTGTGGCATTCCTGCTGCCCGTGGCGTTGCTGTTGGCACCGGGCGAGACGGACTTCGCGCATTTTATGGCAAACTTCACGTTTTACGCGATATTTTCGGCCGTGGTGCCGACGGCCATGACCAAGCTCATGTTTGTGGGCGAGGCCTCTCAGATGAGTGCCGATTCGCTGGCTCGCATCCGAAGCGTTATGGATTCCAAGCAGCTCTCCGTGCCCACCCAACCCAAGCACCCTGCCGGCAACGACGTGCGATTTGAGGATGTGAGCTTTACCTACGAAGGCGCCGAGGCGCCTGCCGTCAACCATGTGAGTTTTAGCGTTTCCGCTGGTAGTACCCTCGCCCTGGTGGGTCCTTCGGGCGGCGGTAAGTCAACCTGCGCAAGCCTGATCCCGCGTTTTTGGGATGTTTCCTCGGGTCGAGTGCTCGTAGGCGGTGTGGACGTTCGCGATATGGATCCACACGAGCTTATGGACCAGGTCGCCTTCGTGTTCCAGACCAACCAACTGTTCCGGCAAACACTTGCCGATAACGTGCGCGCCTCCAAGCCTACGGCCACTG
>CATXJW010000089.1 GCA_958370325.1 uncultured Collinsella sp.
AGCGCAAGGCCATCGCGCTGGGTATCAAAGATTCGCTCGAGATCATCCAGGAGACAGGCGTTGGCAACGATGAGGCCAACCAGCTGTTCATGTTTACGCAGTGGACCGAGATGATGACGGAGTTCGCACGTACGGGCAAAAACTCGACGGTCGTGTTGCCGAGCGACTTCTCGCAGTCGGCCTCTATGTTCGAGCAGATGCTGGCTGCCGGCAAAGTTCAAAACGATTCGAAGGAGTAGGCGCGCGTGAAATACACCGTTGTTTGCGTTGGCAAGCTCAAAGAGCGCTTTTGGAAGGACGCGTGCGCTGAGTACACCAAACGCCTAGGCGCCTATGCCAAGGTGGATATGCGCGAGGTTGCCGATATCGATCCGGCCAAGGCGGGCGGCGTGGATGCCGCGCGCGACAAGGAGGGGGCGGCGATTCTTGCCGCTCTGCCGCCTCGAGCGCATGTGATTTTGCTGGCCATTGAGGGCAAGGAGCGTTCGAGTGAGGAGCTCTCGGCGAGGCTCGACGATCTTATGCTGCGAGGCAGCAGCGACATTGCCTTTGTAATCGGCGGTTCGGACGGCGTGAGTGATGAGGTGCGCGCCCGCGCCGACGAGATGCTCAGCTTTGGACGCATTACCTTGCCGCATAACCTGGCGCGTGTGGTGCTGCTAGAGCAGATTTACCGTGCCTGCAAGATCAGTCGTGGCGAGCCGTATCACAAATAGGTCGGCAATACGAAACAATGGCGTGGGACAATACCTTTCGTTTTGAAGAATGTGTCTGAAAGGACTATGTGATATGAAAATTGGATTTGTCGGTTTTGGCAATATGGCGAGCGCTATGGCTGATGGCTGGATCGCTGCCGGTGTAGCTGCGAGCGACATGTGCGCCTGTGCGGGTCGCTACGACGCACTGGTTGAGCGCTGTGAGGCGCGCGGGATGGCCGCTTGCCACGATGCCGCTGAGGTTGTCGCCGCATCCGATATCGTGGTCGCTGCGGTCAAGCCGTACATGATTGAGAAGGTATTCGCCCCGCTCAAGGATGCTCTTGCCAAAAAGGTCGTTCTGTCGGTTGCCTGGACCTGGGACAGTGCCAAGTGGGAGCAGGTCCTGCCGGGCGTCGCGCATATCTCGACGGTGCCCAACACGCCGGTTTCGGTGGGCGAGGGTGTCATCGCCTGCGAAAAGTCCTCTACGCTCAACGGCGAGCAGCGTGCTGTTGTGCTCGACCTGCTCGGTAAGCTTGGCGCTGTCGTCGAGCTCGATACGAGCCTGCTGTTTGTGGGCGGCACGGTGGGTGGTTGCGCTCCGGCATTCGTCGCCATGGCGATCGAGGCTCTGGGCGATGCGGCGGTCAAGCACGGTATCCCGCGTGCCGATGCCTATCGCATTGTGAGCCAGATGGTGCTGGGTACGGCAAAGCTGCAGCTTGCAACTGGCCAGCATCCTGCGGCGATGAAGGATGCCGTGTGCTCGCCCGGCGGTGCCACCATCAAGGGCGTCGTTGCGCTCGAGGACGCCGGCATGCGCAGCGCCCTAGTCAAGGCAATCGACGCAACCCTCCAGTAAAACCGACCAAAAAGGGACAGGTTTATGTTGGCAGGTTTTTCCTGCGGTTTTGTCCTTTTAGCGAAAAGCGCCCCGCAACTGGCTCAATTCCAGTTGCGGGGCGCTTACGTTTGCCCAGATAAAACCGACCAAAATAAACCTGTCCCTTTTTGGCAGGTTAGTCCCAGAAGCTGTCTTCTTCGTCCTCGGACTTGGGGCCGCGGTCGACATACATCTTATGGGTGCGCTTCTCCATTACAAAGGCAAGAATCGCAAACAGCAGGATGCCGCCGGCGAAAAGGATGGCAAAACCGGTACGGGTGCCAAACAAAAAGGAAAAAACTGCGTCCATTGGGTGCCTTCTTGCGTAGTTGAGTTGGGTCGTAAACGCTCATAAGTATATACTTGCCCATACATGTACAAGGTTGCAACCTAAATGGAATGTATATCGCCGGAGGATCTAATGCTTGATATCAAGTTTGTTCGCGAGAACCCCGATGCCATCGATGTCGCCATGGCTAACCGCCAGACGTCTTGGGATCGCGAGAAGTTCTTTGAGCTCGACGACGAGCGTCGTGCCGTCATCACCGAGGTCGAGGAGCTCCAGGCCACGCGCAACGCCGAGTCCAAGAAGATCGGCGCCCTGATGAAGGAGGGCAAGAAGGACGAGGCCGAGGCCGCCAAGGAGGCCGTGCGCGCCGTCAACGAGAAGATTGACGGTCTGGCCGAGCGCCGCACTGCTCTCGAGCAGGAGCAGTACGACTTTATGGCTCACCTGCCCAACATCCCTTGCGAGGCCACGCCGTACGGCAAGGACGAGGACGAGAACATCGAGCGCCGTCGTTGGGGCACCCCGCGCGAGTTCGACTTCGACTTTAAGCCGCACTGGGATCTGGGCACCGACCTCGACATCCTCGACTTCGAGCGCGGCAACAAGCTCTCCGGCAGCCGCTTCACCGTTCTCGGTGGCGCCGGCGCCCGCCTGGAGCGCGCCCTTATCAACTTCTTCCTGGACACGCACACGAGCCGTGGCTTCAAGGAGTGGTGGCCGCCTATCGTCGTCAAGCGTCAGACCATGTTCGGTACGGGCCAGCTGCCCAAGTTTGAGGACGACGCCTATCACGTCTCGGGCGACAACTTCCTGATTCCCACCGCCGAGGTCGTGCTCACCAACCTGCACGCCGGTGAGGTCCTCGACGCCGACACCCTGCCGCGCCGCTACACCGCCTTCACCCCCTGCTTCCGTGAGGAGGCCGGTTCCGCCGGTCGCGATACCCGTGGCATCATCCGTCAGCACGAGTTCGACAAGGTCGAGATGGTCAAGTTCGCTAAGCCGGAGGAGTCCGACGAGGAGCTCGAGAGCATGACCGCCGAGGCCGAGTACCTGCTGCAGCAGCTGGGCCTTCCGTATCGCGTGATTAGCCTGTGCACCGGCGACTTGGGCTTCTCTGCCCGTCAGACCTACGACATCGAGGTCTGGCTGCCGAGCTACAACGCCTACAAGGAGATCAGCTCCTGCTCCAACTGCGGCGACTTCCAGGCTCGCCGCGCCAACATCAAGTATCGCGACCCCGAGAACTTCAAGGGTTCGCGCTACCTGCACACCCTTAACGGTTCCGGCCTGCCGGCTGGTCGTACCATGGCTGCCATTCTGGAGAACTACCAGAACGCCGACGGCACCATCACGATCCCCGAGGTTCTGCGTCCCTACATGGGCGGCCTCGAGAAGATTGAGCCGGTCGCGTAACTTGGCTGCATAGGCGATATGCAAGGGCGCTCCTTCGGGGGCGCCCTATTTCGTGCGCAGGTCCATACCATGCCGTGCGGACAGCTCAATAGAAAACACACGAACAACTGTTCTGTATACAGCCATCTACCTGCTATGCTTTTACTAGATAAGAGCGAGAGAAAGGGGATGCGATGGAGTTGTTTGATGATCGGGTGGTTTTGTTTGAGAGCGACGAGGGCGGGGAGTACCTGCTTGTAACGTGTGAGCCGTCTGGCATGGGTGGCCTGGTGGTTCGACAGACGAGCGAGGGTCCGTTGACCCAATGGTGCTTTGAGGAGTCGCCACATGTGGTCGAGACCTTTGTGGCGCACGAGGGGCTGGTGGCCCTGGAGCATTTCTATGGGGTCTGGACATCTAACCAGGTTGCTCGCATGTTGAGTATCTCGTTTGCCGATTATGATTGTGCCCAGCGGGTGAGATCGCTCCTGAGGGAACTTGATGCTAAGTTTGACGTGATCGAAAAGCCAATCGATCGTACGGGGAACGGCGGTATATGCGGAGCAGCATGACAAAACTGCGTTCCACAAAAAAGTTTGAGATTGTGCTTGACTCCAATAAGCTAAAGTGGTTTTATATGTCTTGCGCTGCGGCGTTACCTCAGCTGGATAGAGGGTCTGACTACGAATCAGAACGTCATAGGTTCGAATCCTATACGCCGCACCAATTGAAATTGAAAGCCTCCGGCAACGGGGGCTTTTCTTTTATGGCAACACCGCATGGATTCGAACC
>CATXJW010000090.1 GCA_958370325.1 uncultured Collinsella sp.
TGTTCGACCTGCTGCTGGGACTCAACCTGCCCAAGATGCAGCGCGTCGACCTGGTCATTAAGGCCTTTAACTACTACGTTGGCCAGGAGGACCGCAAAAAAGCCAAGGAGCTGCTGCACGAGATCAAGGGCTTTGAGGGCGGTCAGGCCGAGGCAGTCGCACACGAATGCCAGCTGATGTACGACACGATGATCCTCAAACGCCACAACGACATTCCCGAGCTCGAGCGCATGCTCGAGGATGTCGGCGACGACCCGGTCAAGCGCTGCCGCCTGGAGTATCTGCTGGCTCTGCAATACCAGAACAAGGGCGACGAGACCAAGTTTGCCGAGTACTTGGAAAAGTCGGGCCGGCACTCGATGGCCGTCAACGCGTAACGAACGGCTTGTGCTAGACTTCTAGTCTCACGGGGGCGTGGCGGAATTGGCATACGCAGGAGACTTAAAATCTCTCGCCGCAAGGATTGTGGGTTCGAGTCCCACCGCCCCTACCATTTGGCTTTCACGGGTCCGTGTCCCTTTGGGATGCGGGCTCGTTTCTTTTGGATGCCGATGGGGCTCGAACCCGCGAGGGGGCGAGCGTCAAGCGGACGCGCAGCGTCCGCAGCGAGCCGGCGAGGGCGCCGGCAGGCGGCCGAAGCCGGTGCGGATTTGCGCAGCAAATACGCGGACGTCCCACCGCCCCTACCATATGATTGCTTACGAGCCCGTGTCCCGTTGGGATGCGGGCCCGTTTTTTTCGGATGCCGTCAAGCCTCTTAGTTGCGGTGGAATAGTTCCTGTTTTGGCAGTTTATCAGCCCATTTAGGAACTATTCCACCGCAACTCAGAGGAGGATGGTTAAAGGGCGCTGAGGCTGGGAGTCCAGCCGATGGTGGGGGCTTCGCCGTCGAGAACCTCGTTAATGGTGGCGGCCATGCCGGCGAGCAGGCTGTTCTCGCTTACGGTGAGCGTGTCGTAGCCACCGGCTCGCATAAGCTCGCGGATCACCACGGCACCTGCCAAGATCACGCCCGCGCGCTTGGGTTGCACGCCCGGCAACGCGGCGATGCCCGCAACATCCAGCGCGGACATGCGCTCGATAGCGGCCGAAACCTGCTCCAGCGAAAGCTCACGCAGGTGTACAAAGCTCGAATCATACGGCTCCAGCTCGTGAACGAGCGCCACGAGCGTAGTGACGGTACCACCCACCGCGACCAGGCGCTCGGCGCGCTCAAAGTCGACAGGCAGGCTCTCAAAATAGCCCGCAAACTGCTCGTTTGCCCAGCCGGCAGCAGCCGCAAGCTCGTCCGTCGACGGCGGCAGTGCCGAGAAAAACCGCTCGGTCACGCGGCGGCAACCGATATCCAGCGAGCGCGTGCCCTCCAGCGCAAAGACGCCGCGCTCTGGTGCATAGACGCCCGTCGCGAGCTCCGTGGATCCGCCACCCGAATCGGCAACTATGATGCGCTCACCAGCAAAGTCGTGCGCCACGCCAAAAAACGTCAGGCGCGCCTCGACCTCGCCCGGAATCACCTGCGGCTCGAGCTCCAGCTCGCGCAGACCGTCCAGCAGCAGCGCGGCATTGGACGCATCACGCGCGGCGCTCGTGCACGTGGTGCAGATGCACGCGGCCCCAAAGGCACGGGCCTCGTCCACAAACATGCGACACGCAGCGAGCACGCGCTCAACGGCCGCCTCGCAAAAGCGCCCCGTCGCATCCACGCCCTCGCCCAAGTCGGTAATCTCGGTATGCTTGGACGATTCCACGATCGCCCCGCCCTCGACCTGAGCCAGCACCAGTCGCGACGACACCGTTCCCAGGTCAATCGCCGCCACCTTATATCGTTTGTCGCAATGCGTCATTGCAGGCTCCCCTCCGGGCGCTATTTGCCGTTGGACACGACCGTCTGGCCCTCGACGCCGTTAAACCCAAACAGTATGTCGAGCGCCTGGATATACCACGGCGCGTCCTTGCCGACTTCTCCGATTTCCTTGGCCACTTCGCTGGCCTTCTTGGCGTTCGAGGACTTTTTGCTCGACGACGAGTCCGAATCGTCGTCCAGGCCCAGCACGTCAATCTTGGTCTCGCCGGGCATCACCAGGCCCAGATCCTCGGTCGCCGCGTCCTTAATGCCCTCCTCCGAGAGCAGTTTGTCGACGCTTTTCTGCAGCTCGTCGTTGTACTGCTGGCGAATCTCGACCTGCTTGGCCAAGATATCGCTCGAGCGTTTGGCAACGTAGAGGTCGCGCACGGGAAAGTACAAACTCACGAGCACCAGGACGACGACAATGCCAATAAACAGCCCGCGCTGGGGTCCATGGGTAAAGTCGTAGATCGCCTTGACCACCGCGTTGTCGTTGGCGTAGTGCATGAAGTCCGAGCCCGAAAAACGGTTCGAGGGCCTGGTCGGCTTTTCGTGTGTTTGAGCCGCGGAACGCTGAGCATGCGTCGGGCGCGCCGGACGTGGCGGGCGGTCCGTCGACGTATTCATTTGAGCACGGGGGTGTGAGGCACTTGCCGGACGCTGCGCGCGGCGATCGACGCCGGCGTAATCGGACCCGCCGAGCTGCACGGTAGGTGCGCGGCGAGGCGACGGCTCACGCGAACCGGCGGAATAATACCTGTTGTCGTAAATCTGATCCATGTGCGCCTTGTGCGGTTGAGGTTTGTTTGCGCTAAGTCTTTTAGTTATAGCACGAGCGCCCGCACCGCTTTCGCCAGCCTTTGCTCGACATAAAAAAGGCGCTGAGCCGTATGGCCCAGCGCCCTTAGCGCTTTGCGGCATCCAGCCAAGGCGGGGCGGAACCGAGTCAGCCCCGCCCCCGCACACGCCGCTGCCTAGCGAATGTTGTAGAACGCAGACTTGCCGGCGTAGCGCGCGCTACCCTCGAGCTCGTCCTCGATGCGGATGAGCTGGTTGTACTTGGCAATACGGTCGCTGCGGCACGGGGCGCCCGACTTGATCTGGCCGGCGTTAACACCCACGACCAGGTCGGCGATGGTGGAGTCCTCGGTCTCGCCGGAACGGTGGCTCACGATGCAAGCGTAGCCGGCCTCCTTGGCAGTCTCGATAGCCTCGAGCGACTCGGTGAGCGTGCCAATCTGGTTGACCTTGACCAGAATCGCATTGGCGGCGCCCAGCTCGATGCCCTTCTTAAGGCGCTCAGTGTTAGTGACAAATAGGTCGTCACCTACGAGCTGCACCTTATTGCCAATGCGGCGGGTGAGCTCAACCCAGCCGTCCCAATCCTCCTCGGCCATGCCGTCCTCGATGGAGATGATGGGATAGGTGTCGACGAGCTTCTCCCAGTAATCGACCATCTGGGCGCTCGTGTACTCTACGCCCTCGCCCTTGAGCTCGTACATGCCGGTCTCGGCGTTGTAGAACTCGGTGGACGCCGGATCCATGGCGTACATGAAGTCAACGCCGGGCTTAAAGCCAGCCTTCTCGACGGCCTTGGTAATGTACTCGAACGGCTCGGCATTGGTCTTGAGGTTGGGAGCGAAGCCGCCCTCGTCGCCCACGCCGCCGCCAAGGCCGGCCTCGTGCAGCACGCCCTTGAGGGTGTGGTAGACCTCGGCGCACCAGCGCAGGCCCTCGGCAAAGGTCGGGGCGCCCACCGGCATGATCATGAACTCCTGGAAGTCAACGTTGTTGTCGGCGTGCACGCCGCCGTTGAGGATGTTCATCATGGGCGTGGGCAGCAGGTGGGCGTTAA
>CATXJW010000091.1 GCA_958370325.1 uncultured Collinsella sp.
CCTCGAGCGCCACGCAACCGCCTAAGGAGCAAGTATGCGGGTTTTGATCACGGGCGCTTCGGGCGGTATCGGAGCCGCGTGCGTGCAGCGCTTTTTGGACGAGGGCCACGAGGTCGTGGGCTTTGATCTGCTGCCGGCGGCGATCGAACATGAGCGCTACCGCCATCTGATCGTTGATGTCCGCGAGCCGGACTCGTTTCCAGTTGACCTTGAACCCCAGGTAATCGTGAACGTTGCCGGTACGCAGGATTCGGCCGACGACATTGCCGCCAACCTGCGTGGCACCATCAACGTGACTGAGCGCTACGCCTTTGTGGGGGAGGGGCTTGCCGCCAAGCCGGCGCCGGCTATCAAATCCGTGGTCAATGTGGGGTCGGCGAGCGGACATACGGGATCGGAGTTTCCTGTCTATGCTGCCAGCAAGGGCGGCGTTATCGCCTACACCAAAAACCTTGCAAACCGCCTGGCGCCGCAGGCCATCGCCAACAGTGTGGACCCGGGCGGCGTTATCACGCCGCTCAACCGTTGCGTGATGGAAGACGAACGCCTGTGGAACCAGATTATGGAGCTTACGCCGCTTAAGCGCTGGGCCACTGCCCAAGAGATCGCCGAGTGGATCTACTTTGTGGGCGTGACCAACCGTTTTATGACCGGGCAGAGCCTGCTGATCGATGGCGGCGAGGCCGGCCGCACACAATTTATTTGGCCCGAATAGGAAACGCGCCCGATGGAAAGCCGTCGGGCGCGTTTTTGATGTATCGGTTTTTAGCCGAGGCAAGTCCAGTTGACGGGGGTCGAGCCGTACTGCTCGAGTAGCCGATTGGCAGCGGAGAAGGGGCGCGACCCCATAAAAGCGGGGAGTTCTGCCGTGGCACGGTTGGCCGAAAGTGGCGAGGGGTGCGTGGAGGCCAGACAGAACTTGCCGCTTGCCTTGCCCGCGCCGGTCGCGGCGAGCTTGCCCTCAACCATCTGCTGGGCAAAGCGGCCCCATGCCAAAAAGACTACCGGCTGGGGCAGCTGACAGCAGCGTTCGATAACGTAGTCGGTGAGCGCGCTCCAGCCCAGCTTGGCGTGCGAGTTCGCGGCATGCTCGCGCACGGTGAGCGTAGTGTTGAGGAGCAATACGCCCTGCTGTGCCCATGGCGTTAGATCTCCCGTGGCGGGAACGGGGCAGCCCAGGTCGGCATTGAGCTCCTTATAGATGTTGCGCAGGCTCGGCGGCAGCTTGGTTTGGGTCGCGGGGACCGAGAACGAAAGCCCCATGGCCTGGTTGGGTCCGTGATAGGGGTCTTGACCCAAGATGACAACTTTGGCTTGGTCTGCCGGCGTGTAGACGAGGGCATTGAGGATGTCGTCTTGTGCCGGGTAGATGGTTTGCTCGGCACGCAAAAGGGCGATGCGCTCGAGCAGCTGGTTCGTAGTGTCACGTACCGGCTGCGGCGCATCGCCCAACCAAGTTGCTATGTTGCGGTCGCGAGTTGCGGTGTCCATGGGGCTCCTTTATGGCAGATGCTCTGTTGGCATCTATTGTAAAGGCGCACCGGTTGCCTTTATGCCGCGGCTGCATGAAGAGAGGGGTCTACGAGACGCGCTCGGGCGCTCCTGCCATGTGAGCGTGTCCTTGCGAGCGAAGGCGCGGGAGCTCGACGGTTGCCACCATCACGCCGGTGAGGATGAGGGCGGCGCCAAAGAAGGCGATGGGGCTCAGGACCTCGCCGACCAGGAAGAACGAGAAGACGGCGGAGCAGACCGGCTCCAGCGAGAAGGCGAAGCCGGTGGTCTCGGCGGGCACGTGGGGCTGCACGAGCGTCTGGGTGATAAAGCCGTAGGCAGAGCAGATGAGTGCGAGCGCGACGACCACGACGATCTCGTTGGGCGTGCTGGGAAGCGTGAAGCCGCCAAAGGTGCACGCGGCGATGCCCGAGAACAGGCCGCCAAAGCCCAGCTGCCAAACACCCAAGGCCAGTGGGTCGACTTCTTCGACAAAGCGCTTGGCTACGATAATGTGGCTGGCATAGATAAAGGCTGAGAGCAACATGATGATTGCGCCGGGATTCAGGCTGGTAAAGTCGGCACCCGAGAGCAGCAGCATACCGCAGGTGACGATGGCGGTGCCGATGAGTACCTTGCGCTCGGGGGCGCGACGCAGCAGGGCGGCGTTGGCAAACGGCACGATCACGACCGTCAGGCTCTGCAAAAAGCCGGCGGTGGAGGCGGAGGTAAGGCTGGAGCCCAAGCACATGCAGGTGAGCTCGGTTGCCATGATGGCGCCGATGATGGCGGCGCGAACCATGAGGTCGCGGTTGATGCGCAGCGCGTGCTTGTGGAAGAGCAGCAGGCAGGCCACAAAGGCGATGATGCAGCGCAGCGCAACGATGCTCGTGGCGTTCATGCTGTCCATGCCGATCTTCATGAGGGGGTACGAAAAGCCCCATGCGACGGGAACGGAAAACGAGAGCGCGATTGCTTTTTTGCGATCCATGGGACTCCTTTTGTTACAGAACGGTTTCGCAAAAAGGATTCTGCTCCCAGATGTGGATGTAGTAAAGCGAATGTATCTTCAGTATGATTAAGAAATACTAATGTTGCTAGAAAAAGCGCTGGCAAAACGTTTTACGGCTGCATTGATGTGGAGGCACGATGGCATCGCGGTATCAGATTGTTTGTATGGTGGTCGATCGCGGCAGTCTTAAGGGTGCAGCCGATGAGCTGGGCTATACACAAAGCGCGGTGAGCCAGGCCGTCAAGGCGCTCGAGCGCGAGCTGGGTACCACGCTTATCGAGCGCGGTAAGCAGGGCGTATCGCTTACGCGCGACGGTAAGCAGTATCTGCCGTATCTGCGCCAGATTGTAACTGCCGAGGCCGAGCTTGAGGGCAAGCGGCAGGAGTTGCTGGGGCTTTCGTCGACTGACATTCGCATTGCGACGTTTACCAACGTGAGCCGTACCGTGTTGCCGCGCGTGATTCGCGACTTTGGGGCCCTGCACCCGGGCGTGCACTTCACCCTCAAGCAGGGCGATTACACGCGCAACGCTCAGTGGGTGCACGATGGCGTGGTTGACTTTTGCTTTACGGCGCGCGGATTTACCGCTGGACTCGAGAAGCGCGTGGTCTATCACGACGAGTTGGTGGCGCTGCTGCCGACCGCGCATCCGCTGACGGCAAAGGAAAAGGTGACGCTCGCCGACCTGGCGTCCGAGCCGTTTGTGCTGCTGGATGAGGGCGAACAGAGCCTGGTGCTCGATGCATTCGCGGCGCATGGGCTGTCGCCGCACGTGACGAGCGAGGTGACCGACGACTACACCATCATGGCGATGGTGGAGGAGGGCCTAGGCGTGAGCATGCTGTATCGCCGTACCGTCGAGGGCATGCAGGCCGATATTCGCGTACGTCCCATCGTGCATGCCCCCTCGCGCGACGTAGTGGCGGCCTGGCGCAGCTGGGACACCATGCCTATCGCCACGAGGCGCTTTATCGACTATATGAGCTCGCATATTGTCAATTAATGACTGGCGTGACGTTGAGCGTGGCGATTAGCGGGCTGTCGCTTTGGCTTGTGCTAGACGGTAGGTGCGTGCCGGGTGGCAAAGTAGCACCGCCACGACCATAAAGAATGCTGTGGTGCCCAGGCTGATGGGGTAGACCATCATGATGTTCGCAAAGGTGCGGAAGT
>CATXJW010000092.1 GCA_958370325.1 uncultured Collinsella sp.
AACCTACTCATTGGGAACCTACTCATTGGGAACCTACTCATTGGGAACCTACTCATTGGGAACAGACTTAAATGAGTGAAATCGCTCATTTAAGTCTGTCCCCAATGAGTGGTCCCAAAGGCCGGCATATTGGGACAATCCCTGCCAGCCCGGCCGGCGAGCCGGCAGATCGGCAAAGACTGTCCCCGATGACTAGTCGTTTAAGAACGTCCCCAATGACTAGGCGTGGGATTTGGTACGTGCGAGGGCGAGGCCTACGGCGGCGATGGCAGCGGCAAAGAGCACCGTGACACCCAGATCGCAGGCGATATCGCCCAGCACGGCGGACGTCAAATCCGAGGCAAGCGCCTTGCTGATCGCGTCGTTCACCCAAAACGTCGGCACAAAATGCGCCACGGTCTGCACGGCCGAACCCATGAGCGACAACGGCATCCAAGCGCCGCCCAAAAACGTCATGAGCATGCCGAGCAGGTTGCCCACACCGTTGAGCAGCTCCTCGCGCGCACCCAGGCTCGACAGCGCAAAGCCAACGGCCAGCGGCGTGCACGCCAGGGCAAACGTCGCTGCCAGCGCCAGGCACACACGGCCCACGCCGACCTCGGCAACCGCGCCGGCAAAGCCCACGACGCCCATCATGCTCGACACGAGCCAGATGCAGACGGTGAGCACCGCGGCAGCCGCGAACACGGCAAGCGAACGTTGGCGCTCGGAGACCGGGCCGGCCTCCATGCGGCGCACGCGCTCTGGCTCGCTCATACCCGAGAACACCAGCCCTACCGACACGATGACCGACGAGATAATCGCGTACGCGCCAAAGTTGAAGTACGACTCGAGCGTGGCAGCGGCAGTCGAGTCGACCTTGACCTGCTCAATCTGGACCGCCGCGCGCTTGGCGGCGGCATGCTCGGCGGCCTTGGCGACATCGCCGTCGGAAGCAGCCGGCTCAAGTGCCGCCGCAGCACCCGCGAGCGAGATCCAGCGCGAGGCCTCGGCAGACGAGAGCGCTGCCGCCATGGTGCCGGCGCCGTAGGTCACATCGAGCTTGGGTAGGGCCTCCCCCGCACGGGCGGCCGCAACGAGGTCGTCCTCAAACCCCTCCGGGATAAAGAACACGCAGTCGGCGCTGCCCTTGGCGCTGTTACTCTTGGCGAGCGCGTCCGCAAGGTCGTACGTGTCGTCGCCGACGCCCGTGACCAGGTCAAAGCGTGAGCCTAGGTGCTTGGTAAGCGCCCGCGAAAGGTTGCTATTGTCGCGGTCGACCACGATCACGTTGGTGTCGTAGGGCTTGTACTCGGTAAGCTGCGACGAGTTCCAGCTCACCGAGGCCGCGATGAATACGCCCATGAGCGAGATGAACACCGTATAGATGAGCAGATAGAGCGGGTGCGCGAGCGCCATGCGAAGCGCGGTCTTAAAGGTGCTCATAGCGGCTCCTTCCAAAGATCAGCGTAGCGGCGGCGACAAACACCAGGGCCATCAGGACGAGCGCACCAGCGCGAACGGCAAAGGGCCCCAGGTCCTCAAAGAAATACAGGCGATTGAACATGTCGCAGATGAGCTTGACGGGGTTGAGCCAGCACTCGGCCGGGCAGGCGCGGGCGACGTCGTCGGCAAGCGCCATCGCTGGCTCGCCGTAGAGCCCGGCAAACAGGGCACACGTAGTGGCAAAGCCCGTGAGGATGCCCGACTTGGACGCCTTGCCACCCTTAACGGGCAGCGTGCCCACAAAAAGGCCCAGGCCCGTCGCGGCAAGCGCGGACACGGCGCCACCCACCAGACACAGCCCCTCGCGCCCGCCAAAGTCGACGCCAACGACTAGGCGCACATAGCCAATCGCGACCGCCATCGAGGCAAAGGAAACCAGCCACGAGCCGACAAAGATGCCGGCCAGCGACGCCGTCTTGGAAAGGCCACCCACGCAGCGGCGCGCGCCAAGGCCCGACAGATTGGGCTGCAGATCGACGACGCTCAAGGCGGCAAACTCGGCAGACATCATCGCGACCAGACCAAAGAGCGCGTAGTAGTAAATGGTCGTGCCGTCGGGTGTGGTGCGCGTCAGGCTCACGCGGCGGGTTCCGCCCTCGAGCGACAGGGCGCGCGCAACCGCCTCCGGGTCGGCGAGCGCCGCCGGGTTGTCCTGGGCAATCTGGGACATGAGCTCGGCATTTTGTGTATACGAGCTTGCCACCGTCTCCAGAATGCTGCGGTCGGTGAGCACGGATGAGGCACGCGAGCCGTCGTAACTCGATAGCAGCGTGAGCTTGGGCGTGCCCGCAGCGTCGACCGTATAGATGCCCGCGACCTCGCCGGCCTTGAGTGCTTTGCGCGCGGCGACCAAGTCTTCGTACTCGCTCACATCGAGCAGCTGATCGTCGCCTTCCTTGGCAAGCGAAGCCGTCACGTCCTTAAAGGTCGAAGCGTCCCAGGCCTCATCCGCTACGACGGCCACCGGCACCGGGTCGACCTTGCCGTCGGAGCTGAGGTTCGCAAACATAAACATGAACATCGTTGAAAGCGCAATGGGAAAGATCGCGCCCCAGACCCACGTACTCGGCCGGCGCAGCAGCGTCTTGAGCGTGGTGATGATGGTGTTGAACATGGCCGCCCCCTAGTCGCGCAGCTCGCGGCCGGTGATCTCGAGGAACACGTCGTTGAGGGTCGGCGGTTCGCTCCACACGCGGCCGAGCGCCACGTCGGCGGCGCGCAGCGTGTCGAGGATGTCGACCAGGTTGTGCGGGCTCGCCTCGCAGGTGCAGACAAGTTCGCCGCCGGACAGCTCGACCGAAAGCACGTGCTCGAGGGCACGCAGCCGCTCGACCGTGGCGGCCTCGACGGCGCCGACCTCGACGGTCACGCGCTCGCCCATCTGGATCATGCGCTTGAGCTCGTCGTTGGTGCCCTGCGCCAGCACGCGGCCGCCGTCCATGATCATGATGCGGCTGCAGATCTGCTCGACCTCCTCCATGTAATGGCTGGTATACACCACCGTGGCGCCCTCGTCGCGCAGGCGGCAGATGCCCTCCAGGATGGCGTTTCGGCTCTGCGGGTCGACCGCCACCGTGGGCTCGTCAAAAAAGATGAGCTCAGGCTTGTGCGCGATGCCGCAGGCGATGTTGAGACGGCGCGCCAGGCCACCCGAGAGCTTGCCGGGGCGGAACTTGGTAAAGTCGCCCAGCCCGACAAAGTCGATCGCCTCGTCCACCAGCGCGCGGCGGCGCTTGCGGTCGTTAACGTAGAGGCTGCAGAAATAGTCGATGTTCTCGCGCACCGTGAGCTCGTCAAACACCGCCACCTGCTGCGGCACCACGCCGATGCGGCGTTTGAGGTCGTAACGCGTGGGCGTCATGGGCTCGCCGAACAGCTCGATGGTGCCTTTGTCGTAGGAAAGCAGCTGCAAAATGCAGTTGATGGACGTGGTCTTGCCCGAGCCGTTGGGGCCGAGCAGGCCAAAGATCTCGCCGGGGGCGATGTTCAGGTTGAAGTGGTCGAGCGCAATAAGGTCGTCGTAGCGCTTGACGAGGTTTTCGACATGGA
>CATXJW010000093.1 GCA_958370325.1 uncultured Collinsella sp.
AGCAACCGATGCCGGGGCCGACGCCCAAGCTCCTACAGCTCGGTCACGACAACGCCGTTGTAGACCTCGTCCCAACGGTCCATGACCAGATGGCCGGTCATGGGATCCATGGCGTTGAGCTTGCCGCAGGTGTTGGCGGTGCGCAGCACCGTCTCATCATCCGCGCCAGCAGCAATCGCATGTGCGAAGCCAGCAATGGTCGAATCGCCCGAGCCCGTAGCGTTAACGGCAGGAATATCGGGGGTCTTGGCACGGAACGCACGGCCGTTGTGGAAGCCCACGGAGCCGGCGGCGCCCATGGACACGACGACCCAGGGGATATCGGAGAAGCGAGCATCAGAGGCGAGCGCGGCGCGGAGCTCGTCCACATCGTCGGTGGTAAAGCTCGTGCCCAGAAGGCCGTTGATCTCGGTCAGGTTAGGCTTAACCAGCTCGGGCTTAATTTCGGACTTAAGAGCGGCCTCGAGCGAAGCACCCGAGGTATCGAGCAGCACCTTGGCGCCGGCGTTCTCGGCAATGCCCGTGATCTTGGCGTAGTAGTCCGCCTCGACGCCGCGGGGCAGCGAACCCGAGATGGTGACGACGTCGGCCTTGCCCGCAAGCTCGGTAAACTTGGCAGTAAAGGCATCGAGCTCCTCGGGGGCAATTGTCGGGCCGCTCTCGAGCAGCTCGGTCTGGTTGCCGGCGTGTAGGATGTTAAGGCAAATACGGGTCTCGCCCTTGATGGGCACAAAGTCGTTGTTAATACCGTTGGCGTCCATGAGCTCGGCCATGTAGGCGCCCATGTGGCCGCCGAGCAGACCGGTTGCCACAACGTCGTCGCCCAGCTGACCCAGGACGCGGGCCACGTTAAGACCCTTGCCGCCGGCGGTCTTTTCGGGCGTCACGCGGTTGACGTCGTCGATAATGAGCTCATCGAGCTGATAGCGCGTATCGACAGACGGGTTCATCGTAACGGTGAGGATCATTTTTAGCTCCTTATCTCGCAGGCTCCTTGTGCCTCGCGATACGAGTCGACAAAACGGAATTACAGAATCTCAATCATGAACGAGCGAACGACGGTCTCCTTAGGCTTGGCGACAAGGCAGCCGCGCTTGTGCTCAAGCACGTCGTCCTCATCGGAACAGGTCGAAAGACCGCCCCAAGGCTCAACTGCCACAAAATCGCCCTCGGGCTTACTCCACACAATGAGATACGGGAAACCCTCAAAGCTCAAGCGAACGCCCTTGTCCTCGCCCTTCTTGGAAAGCGTGACCTGACGGCTCTCGAGCACGTCAAAGATGGTCTCCGCAAAATCGAAGAGCTCATGCGACAGAGGCAGCGTCTTTCCCACCATGGGGTTCTTGGAGCGGTTAGCCACATCAATCAATCCGGTCGAGGGTACGGCGGTGCAAAGCTCCGCAGCCTCGTCTTTCTCGAAGCGCAACTCGTAGTCCGTATAGGCCTCGCCCTCATCGAGCGGGCACCTAAAGCCGGGGTGTCCACCGATAAAGAACGGCATGTCCTCGGTGCCCTCGTTGGTCACCTCATAGGAGACGTGCACGGCACTGTCCTCGAGCGTATAACGGGCGACGAGCTTAAACGGATACGGATAATCGCTCAGCAGCGCGGCGTTATCCTCCGAAGCCAGGCACATCGCCAGCTCGTTCGCGTTTTGGCTCAGCAGCTTCCACTCCTGCTTGCGCGCAAACCCGTGGCGAGCGAGCTTTACATGATGCCCGGCAAACGTCATGGCGCTGTTATCGCGCAAGCCTCCGCAAATCGGGAAGCAAATCGGTGCCTGGCCGGACCACACGGCGGGGTCACCCTGCCACAGATACTCGCGACCTCCAGCCTCGATCGAGGTAAACGAACCGCCAGCCGTGGAAACCTTAATAGAAATCGAATCGTTGGAGAGAGCGTATTCCATTGCCCATCCTTTCGAACAACTGCTTTTTGCTCGCAAGCACCCGTCTCGGCCCTGACCAAAGGACAAACCCGCACGTTCATCGATGCGTCCGGTATCCCAGCCATGCAACGGGGTACCATACAGACATTGATGCAATTACAGCTGAAAGGCCTTCTTATGCGAACCATCATCCTCTATGCCTCACGCCACCACGGCAATACGAAAAAGCTCGTGGACGCCATCGTTGAGGCACACCCCGAGATCGATACCCTCGACGTCAAGGCGCTCGGTAAAAACGAGTACCCCGACCTGCACGAATACCATCTGATCGGCGTCGCCACGGGCATTTATTACTCCGAGATCGACAAGGACATGGCACGCGTGCTCACGAACGTGCTGCAGCCGCAGGACAAGGTGTTTGGCCTTATGACCTACGGTGGCAAAAACAAGTGGTACGGCAAGGATATCGATGGTATCTGCCGCATGAGGCAGGCCATCTTTATGGGTGTCTACGGCTGCCCCGGCTTTGATACGTGGGGGCCGTTCAAACTCACCGGCGGTGTCCAAAAGGGACACCCGACCGCTGAGGAAATTAAGGGCGCCGTCGACTTCTTCGACAAGATCGAAGACGAGTATGGCGACATCATCGTCGAAGAGTACGCCAAGCGCGAGAAGCGCCTAGCATACGAGAAGGAGCATCCTGCAGGAGGCCTGGTGGCCGGCGTCAAGCGCACGGCAAAGAAGATCGCTAACAAGCTGTAACTGTTAAGGTGCTTTTGAGCGTTTAACCCATACGGCGGGTCCGAGCAGATTCGGGCCCGCCGTCTTTTTCTATCGTTACTCGGTAAAGGCGTTGCCGACGCTCTGGCCGCCAACATACGTCTCGACGAGGGTGAGCTCGTGGTCGAACACGACAAAGTCGGCGTCGCGGCCCGGCATGATGCTGCCGCACTTATCCTCGATGTGCGCGGAGCGTGCCGGCACCTCGGTTGCCATGCGAATGGCGATATCGGCGCTGGCGATGCCCCAGTCGACGATGTTCTTGACGCCCTGGGCAAGCGTGAGCACCGAGCCGGCAATGCTCTTGCCGTCGGCGAGCCAGCACAGGTTGTCCTTCATGATGACGTCCATGCCGCCGCTGGTGTAGCTACCCTCGGGCATGCCGCCGCAACCCAGGCAGTCGGTGATGAGCACCGTGTGCTGCCAGCCCTTTGCCTGCAGCAGTGCCTTGATGGCGGCAGGGTTTACGTGCTTGCCGTCACAGATGATCTCGGCGTAGGTCTCGGGCGTAGACATGGCGGCACCCACGACACCGGGCTCACGGTGATGCAGTCCGCGCTGGCCGTTATAGGTATGCGTAAAGCAGCTGGCACCGGCGTTGATGGCGGCAACGCACTCATCGTAGGTGGCGTCGGAGTGACCGATGCTGGTCACCACACCCTTGGCG
>CATXJW010000094.1 GCA_958370325.1 uncultured Collinsella sp.
GGCATGGCGCTGTCCATCGCCGTCGTGGTGCCGTTCCTCAACATGACCAAGCAGTTCTGCGGACAGATCGGCCAGATCTCGCAGCAGATCAACGCCGTGGTCATGGGCCTCGCCGGCGCCGACCGCATCTTTGAGCTCATCGACGAGAAGCCCGAGGCCGACGAAGGCTACGTGACGCTCGTCAACGCACAGGTGAACCCCGAGACTTGGGAGTTCGAGGAGGCTGACCACCACACCGGCATGTGGGCATGGAAACATCCGCACCGCGCAACCGGCGAGATCGAGTACGTGCCGCTGCGCGGCGACCTGGTCATGGACAACGTCGACTTTGGCTACACGCCCGACCACGAGGTGCTGCACGGCGTGTCCGTGTTTGCCAAGCCGGGCCAGAAGGTCGCGTTTGTCGGCGCCACCGGTGCCGGCAAGACGACCATCACCAACCTCATCAACCGCTTCTATGACATTGCCGACGGCAAGATTCGCTACGACGGCATCAACGTCAATAAGATCCGCAAGGCCGATCTGCGCCGCTCGCTGGGCGTCGTGCTGCAGGACGTGAACCTGTTCACCGGCACCGTGATGGATAACATCCGCTACGGCAACCTGGACGCTACCGACGAGGAGTGCATCGCGGCGGCCAAGCTCGCGGGCGCCGACGACTTTATCACCCGCCTGCCCGACGGCTATGACACCATGCTCACCGGCAACGGCGCCCAGCTGTCGCAGGGCCAGCGCCAGCTGATCTCGATCGCGCGCGCCGCCGTCGCCGATCCGCCGGCAATGATCCTGGACGAGGCAACGTCGAGCATCGACACCCGCACCGAGGCCATCGTGCAGGCGGGCATGGATAAGCTCATGGAGGGCCGCACGACGTTTGTCATCGCACACCGCCTTTCCACCGTGCGCAACTCCGACGCGATCATCTGTCTGGACCACGGCCGCATCATCGAGCGCGGCAACCACGACGAGCTGATCGCCAAGCGCGGGTATTACTACCAGCTCTACACCGGAGCGTTTGAGCTGGAGTAGGACCGATTACTGACGGAGGGTGCCCCGGGGACGGGCGGGGTATTTCCTCCGTGCACAAACATTCTCGCTGCGCTGCGAAACTGCGCGCGGAGGAAATACCCCGCCCGTCCCCGGGGCACCCTCCTGTACGCGATTAGCCCGTCATTTAAAACGGAATAAAAGTTAGTGAGGCCCTGGCCGTTTGGCCAGGGCCTCGTTTTGTGTAAGCTACTTGAGGAGTTGGGCCATGGCGTTGACGAATTTTTTGACTTGGAGGGTAGGCTCGAGCGGGTAGTGCAAATAGACTGGCACCTCGCGGCCGCACAGGAACGGCACGCCTACAAAGGCCGGGTGTACGCCTGACCAAGCTCCGCAGGTGAGCACCGCGTCGCCCTTTTCCTCCGCCTCGTTAAAAAGCGCAAAGTCAAAGCTATCCACGTCGATCACGTCCACGCCGCCGTCGGCCAAAAGGTCGATGCACAGGCTGTCCATGGCGTCGTTGCCGTGACGGAGCACGCGCAGGCGCATGCCCTCCAGGTCGGCAACTGTGATGCGCGTCTTGCGCGCAAGCGGGCTCGTGCGCGGCACGTCGATATAAAACGGCACGGTAACGATGCGGAGCTTTTGGCAGGCGTCGCCCCAGCGCGGGGTCGAAAAACTCGACTGCACCACATCCACCTCGCGCCCCAGACTGCGCATGACGGTCTCGCGCTCATCGTAAAGGTCCCCCACCGGCACAATCTCAAAACGCAAGCGCGGCTCCATGTCGTGCACCTGCGGCCACAGCGCGAGCGTGCGGCGCCCCGGGCACATCATCGATACGCCCAGGCGCACCGCACCGCCATCGCCCGCCGCTCGCCGGGCGCGGCGCAACGCATCCTCGGATTGGCGCATGATCGAGCGCGCGTCGTCCACCAACAGCGCGCCCGCCGGCGTCACCTTGACGCCCGAGTGCGACCGCTCGAACAGCGTGATGCCGAACTCGGCCTCGAAGCCCGAAACCTGCTTGACGAGTGCCGGCGTCGACACGCGCAGCTTTGCCGCCGCGCGCGAGAAACTTCCCAGCTCCGCGGCGGCCGAAATAGCGTCAAGTCGTCGATCGTACACGTCAATCTCCCGTTTTCGCACGCGCGGGCGCACAGCACCGCAGGGGGTCGTTTTCGCAGGTCACGCGCTCAATTGAGAACAAACCTCAATGCATAGTATAAACCTATGGTTAATGCCATTCTAACAAATATGCAATTCACCTGCGCAAATGCAAAGCATACGATAACCAGCGAAAACCACGTGGGTCGGTTAATGGGAGCGACCCACCGGGAGGCATAAGAAGGGAAGTTCCTATGAGCAATTGGCTTAAGCTCGAGGGCGATGTCTGCGCTGTGACTGGAGCGCTCGGCGGCATGGGCGTCGAGATTTGCCGCGAGTTCGCCCGCAATGGCGCTAACGTCGTCCTGCTCGACCTGGACGAGGAGAAGGTCAAGGCCGCTGCCGCCGACCTCGCTGCCGAGTTTGGCATCCACGCCGAGGGCTACAAGATGAACGCCACCGACGAGGCCGAGGTTCAGGCCGCCGTCGACGCCACCATCGCCAACTTCGGCCGCGTCGACGTTCTCGTCAACACCGCCGGCATTCTGCGCTTCGCAGCCATGGAGGACCTGCCGCTCTCCGACTGGAACGAGGTCATCAACGTCAACCTCACCGGCTACTTCATCACCTCGCAGCGCTTTGGTCGCGAGATGATCAAGGCCGGCCAGGGCCGCCTGGTTCACATCTCCACCGTCGCCAGTCACTCCCCCGAAACGTTCTCGGGCGTGTACAGCTCCACCAAGGCGGGCGTCAACATGATGTCCAAGATGCTGGCTGCCGAGTGGGGTCCCTACGGCGTGCGCTCCAACTGCGTCGAGCCCTGCTTCGTCAAGACCCCCATGTCGGCAAGCTTTTACGCCGATCCCGAGGTCGAGAAGAGCCGCAGCCGCCTCATCGCCACGCGTCGCATCGGCGAGGTCAGCGATATCGCCAACGCCGTCATGTTCCTGGCGTCCACGCGCTCAGACTTTACCACCGGCGACGCCATCAAGGTCGACGGCGGCTTCTCCAACATGATGGGCGACCTCACCGCCAAGCCCGGCGGCCGCCGCGCCTTTGCCGACAACTACCTCAAGAACAAGGGCGTCGAGCTCTGGTCCGATGAGTCCGGCGTCGCAAAGCCGACTGACCAGTAAACCAGCCCGGTAGAAAGGGGCGCGGGGCAAGCACCTCAGCGGCGTTTGCCCCTCCCCTCCCCC
>CATXJW010000095.1 GCA_958370325.1 uncultured Collinsella sp.
GGTTTGGCGAGGGCGACGTGGAGCGCGACGGCATATACGATTACGACTTCGACGTGGTGGAATATGCGGACGGAAGAGGAAACCGGGACGCCTACGTGTTGCTGGTCTCGGGCGAGCGACGCGACGGCGATAGTACCCTTTTCGATACGGCAAGCACATCCGGCATACTGTCCGTCGTGCGCCTGCGCATAAGCAACGACGGAGTTCGCGTGGTGTCGCATACGTCATGGCGCAGCATCTCGCGCGGCCGCTTGCAAGAGGATGGCTACCATTGCCTGCAGTGCCCGCGTATCACGGTGGGCAAGACGCTGGTCGACGGGCGCCTGTCGGGTGCCTACCTCCACCGCCGCGGAACCACCGCAGAAAAGGCGCTCGGCAGCGAGGCCGAGGTTGCGCTGGAATGCTTTACCCTGTGGTCGGATGATTTGGGCGACAGCCTGACGTTCCGCCAAGTTCTTCGCTTTCCGCAGGCACCGTCGAGTATCGAGCTGAGCGAACCCGAGAATATCAACGGCAAAATGGTGGTGCCCGTTGCGTACGAGACCGCAGACGGTTGCGGCTGCGCATCGTACGCCGTGATCGGCCAGTCCATTGCGGGCTGGGGCGTTATGCCGCCGGACGCCGCGGTACCCCGTGCGGTGCCGTGGCCACAACATTCGGGCTTTTTGGCAACCGTCAACGAGCAACTGCAGCATATTACTTGGACGCGAGGCGCATCGGCATTTGCAACGCAGCCTGTGGGTGCCGCAGGCTGTGGCCCGGCATCGTTTAGCGTAAGCAACAACGGCAGATGCGTGCTCTATGTAGAGAACACCGATGGCAAGGTGGGACAAACCTACGACGAAGAAGGCAACCCGGTAGCAGTGATGGGCAAGCACTTCCGCATCTTCGCCAGCACCTTGGCAGGCGATCTGTTCACGGAGCCGTTCGTGATGTGCGAGCTGGACCATCCCGTCGATCAGATAACGACATTTTTGACGTCGGGAGGCATGCTCTCCACACTCGCCACGCACATTGTGAGCGCGGAGAAGAGCGAGGCAGAGCTGCACGGTATCGAAGTGCCCTTGGTGGCGTGTGCCACTCCGACGGGCGCGGTCGCTACCTCGGGCGCGGTGGTGCCCGGAGCAGCAGGCGAATCCTTCATGGTCACGGTGCGAAACGACGGCAACACTTTGCTGACCGCCGGCACGATCGATCTGTACCGAGAGGGCTCCAGCCAGCCGTTCTCCAGCGCATCCATCGGATTCGGAGCGAACGCACGCATGGCTTCAATCTACGATCCAGAGCTTGCCGAAGATACTTCGGCCAACGACATGGCACACGTAAAGTACGCGCTCGAGACGCTGGGCGCGCGTTTTGCAACGCACCCGCTGGTAGCCGACAACGGCAACGCCGTGCTGGCACCGGGTTGCACGGCACAGTTCCGCATGAGCTTTGCAATCCCGGAGAGCTGGGGCGACGAGGTGGGCAAACGCGTAACGCTCTACGCAAAGGCGCGCGACCTGGTAGCGCTCGACCCCGTGACGCTCGAGGAAATCCAACCCGGCGCAAACTCGGCACTGGGTGCCGTATTGCACGAGCTTCATGTGCCCGACGCGGCATGCGAACGCTCAGAAGTTCAGGTCGGCGTATGCGACGGCGCGGATACGACGGGACTTCACGACGCCCCGATGACAGCAGACGGCGACGGTGGCTCGAGTGGAGGTGGCTCCGACGGAAGCGACTCCGGTGGCGGCAGTAGCTCTGGCAGGGGCAAGGATCACGGCAATAACAAGCGCTCCGGAAAAGCGGGCGCGCTTGCGGGCACGGGCGATGTCAACGTCCCCCTTGCGGCAGCCGCCGCAGCACTCGCCGCGGCAGGCGCCGGCCTCGTCGCCTACAGCACCCGCCGCACGGCATTCGAAAAAGACACCGCCGATGAGGTCAATTCAGATGAGCCTCGCTAGCTCCTAGTTGCTTTTACGAGAGACGCCGACTCGGCTCATCGAGCACCAAAAAGGGCTGGCCCCGATAACTCGGAGCCAGCCCTGAGTCGCCTGACGTGAGAATCGTGGCGTTATTTGAGCTTCAGTGCCTCCATCATGGGCACGGCGGCGTCCCAATCGATCTTCCAGCCAATCGACACGCGGACGGTTTCACCCGTTGCGGGAGCCGTCGCAAACAGTGTATGGCCGTTGTCGGGACCGGTAAAGCGCAGCCACGTTATGCCGTTGTACTCGACCTGGTCGGTTGTTGTCTCCTTGCCTTCGTAGACCTGCTCTAGGCTTGCAACCTCTTCCTCCGGCGAGCGCGGGAAGATGCTGATGTTCAGGCGTCCTCCAGTCTCATCGTTGAAGAAGTTTGCCTTTTCGCGCTCTTCGTCGGACGAATCCAGCGTGTACCCATCGGCGGCCTCGATGCTGTACGATGCGCAGTCGATGCCCGTTAAATCTGCCTTCTCGCCAGAATCGGCCGCGCCGCCGGCCGCCTTGAACTCCTTGGTCTCGCATCCCGTGGTGTCAAAGTGCATGGCATCATGATTCTTGGCGGGGGCGTAAGCGTCTACGAACTCGACAGTGATGGGCCCGTAGTACGCCGTCTTGGGCGCCCAGAAATACACGTACTCAACGGTCTCGCCCGGGCCGATATCCGGCCTCTTGGAAAGATCGATGCCCTCGTGAAGCTCATCGGGAGCCTCGCTTGCAACGTAGTCGAGCACGGCCGCCTTGCCGGAAGTAAACAACGGGTCACCCGCCTCAAGATCGCCCTGGGCAGCATGCACGTTAAAGGAGTCAAACGTCCTGTTCTTTGTGTTGTTGTTGGTAATCTTGATGTGCAGGTAAAAGCCGTCCTGCTTCTTGGCATCACCGCGATAGAACGTACCGTGAGCCACCGACTCATAGGTAATGCCAGCCACCTCGACCGTCTGCGACTCATAGGCCTTGGCCTTCTTGGACTTCTCCTGCACAGGTGCGCTCCCGCCCGAGCTGCCAGCCGAACCGCTCGGAGCGCTACTGCCGCAGCCTGCCACCGTACAAGCCAGCACGGCCGAAAGCGTCACAGTGGGAATTCCTAACAGCAGTTTCTTTGTCATGGGCCTCATCGTTCTCACCGCTCCTTTCGGCTTGCAGCTCATCCATTGCCCGAGTCGCAAGTCGACTCCGTGGCATCGGCTTCCACTATGAGCGTATGACGAAACGCGGCGCCGGCGAAGTGACCCACGGCCCAAATAACGACCCGCCAGCGTTCCTTATGGGCCAAA
>CATXJW010000096.1 GCA_958370325.1 uncultured Collinsella sp.
AGCTCTTCGCAACTGCCGGGGTTTCCGCGGAAAAGGGGGACATGATCCTCGAGCGAACGGCAAAGGGGCAAACCGTTTTCGCTCAACTGCTTTATGCCCCTCGACTGGTGGCTCAATCAGCGCGCACCGCGCCCACACAAAGCCGCTACACCTGTGGCGGAGCTGTGAAGTGGTATCTATCGTTGGCGCGGGACTCGGCCAAAGAGCATCCCAAACGACAAATTTGTTGCAGTCCGTCGGTTCAACCCAATGATCCGTTTTCCTCCGTCCCCAACAGATCATTTTCTAGGTGCCGGTTGCGGGTGGGACTTTTGTCCCATTTGACGTTCCGTTGGCCCAGATATTCGTCATGTGCGCCCGCAAACGTGGGACAATGGCGATGTTGGTTTTACAGACAAAGGATGTGCCTATGAACGCCCCCGTTGCCAATGCCTGCCGGCAGCGCCGCTTGTTTGCGCGATTCGTTTCCGTCTGCGCGTTTGTCGCGTTTGCGTTGCTGCTGCTTCCCGCCGCCGCGCACGCCGACGGCTACTCCATGACCCAAACTTATATCGGCGCCACGGTCGAGGCCGATGGATCGCTGACCGTTGTCGAGGGGCGCCAGTTCGATTTCGATGACGACATCAACGGCGTGTTTTGGGAGATCAATACGGGCACCAACCAGCAGGGCGGCACGGCGACCGTCGATGTGCTGAGCGTTGAGGAAGACGACACCGCGTTTAACAAGGTCGACAGCGCAAACAAAGGCGACGACGGCGTTTACACGGTGGAACAGTCCGACGACGGCGTGAGAATCAAGGTATTCAGCCCTCACGAGAGCGGCGACAGCGCGATCTTTTACGTGAGCTACACCATGACCGGTGCGGTTATGAACTGGTCCGATACCGCCGAGCTCTACTGGAAGTTTGTGGGCGACGGCTGGTCCGCGGATTCCGATGATGTCGAGATGGAAGTGTACTTCGCAAATGCCGCTGCCGGGACGGCGGCCGTCAAGGGCGATAACTTCCGTGCATGGGGCCACGGCCCGCTGACGGGCGACGTGTCGCTCGATGCGGACGAGCCCATGGTCACCTATACCATTCCCTGCGTGCATCAGGGCGAATTCGCCGAGGCACGCATCGCCTTCCCCAGCGACTGGGTACCGCAGCTTGCCGCTTCGGGCGAAGAGCGCATGTCAACGATCCTGAGCGAAGAGAAGGAATGGACCGACGAAGCTAACGCCCGCCGCGCTCACGCTCGCATGATTGCCAATGCGCTTGCCGTGCTAAGTGTTGTCGCGGCGGTGGCCTTTACCGGCACAATCGTTGTGCTCAAGCTGCGCCGCCGCAAACCCAAGCCGCTTTTTCAGGACGAATATTTCCGCGATGTGCCTTCGGCCGACCATCCCGCCGTGCTTTCGGCCCTCATGAGCTGGAACGAGGTGCCCGATCAGGCATATATCGCCACGCTCATGAAGCTCACCGACGACCGTGTGATCAAGCTGGAGCAGGCGACCGTGACCAAGGCCAAGAAGGGCCTGTTGGGGCGCGAAAAAGAAGAGCAGACGTATCGCGTGACGGTGAGTGATGCGGGCTGGAAGTCGGCCAAGGGCATTGACCGCATGGTGCTCAAGGTCTTCTTTGCCGGTGCTAAGCCCGACGAGAACGGTGATCGCTCACGCACGTTTGACGAGCTGCAGCACTACGTCAAGCAGCACGCTACGCCCGTGGGCGACAAGCTCGAGGACTATCAGAACGCCGTTAAGGGCAAGCTGGCCGATAGCGAGTACGTTGCCTCGGACGGCATTGTCGCAATGGTGTTTTGCCTGGTTCTTGGTATCCTGATCGCCTTTGTTCCCGTGGGATCCATCTTCTTTACCGACGGCGCACAGGCGAACATTATCGCCGCGGTTATCTCGGTGCCGATTGTGCTGGTGGGTATTGGCGTGGGCCTTACGTTCCGCCGCTTTACGCCGGAGGGCGCCGAGGTGGCGGCTCGCTGCAAGGCGCTCAAGCATTGGCTTGAGGATTTCACGCGCCTAAAGGAAGCCGTTCCGGGCGATCTGGTCCTGTGGAATAAACTTCTGGTGATGGGTGCGGCGCTGGGTGTTTCCAAGGAAGTACTGCGTCAGCTTGCCGAGGCTGTTCCTCCCGAGGTGCGCGAGGCCGACGGCTTCTACGACAATTACCCCTGCTACTGGTGGTACTACCATCATTACGGTATCGAGTCGCCGCTCGATTCGTTTAACGATGTGTATCACGAGAGCATCCGTGAGCTGGCTTCGAGTTCCGATAGCTCGAGCGGCGGCGGTGGCGGCGGCTTCTCGGGCGGCGGAGGCGGCGGCGTCGGCGGAGGCGGCGGCGGAACGTTCTAGCGAGCGCAAATCATGGGATGGGTCTTCCCCGGCGGCTTTTGCCGGAAGATCCATCCCATTTTTACGCTCAGAAGCGATGCAAGCTTTCCCAAGGCGAGCTTTCGCGGAAACCGCATCCTGCTATTTAGGCCCAGAGTGGGATGGACTTTCCCGATAGGATGATTTCGGAAAGCGTATCCCACTCTGGGCCTCGATTCCGGGATGGACTTTCCGCGAGGGGACCTATCTGGAAAACCTGTCCCATTTTGGGCCGCGATTCTGGGTCACAGTTTCCGCCAGACGTGCCATTCGGAAACTGCATCCCGGAATATGCATTCAAACCGGGATACAGTTTCTCAAAAGGCGCTCTTCCGGAAACCACATCCCGCTATTTTGGCGAATTCTGGGATGCGCTTTTCCTGCGAGCTTTCGAGTGGGTTGTTTGCTCCACGGACGGCACTTAGGGACGTTCCTTTTATGCTGGCAGTTTAGGAGCGTCCCTAAGTGACAGGTTTAGGCTGTTAGGTCGAGTTCGTAGAGGAAGCTTTCGCGCGGCATGTCGTGGCGGCGCTCTTCGCGGTTGGCACGGTGCGTGGCCGTGCGCTTAAAGCCGTGCAGCTCGTAGAACTTCCACGAGCAGTTGGAGTCGGTGTACAGGTGCGCCCTCGTCGCTCCGCGCGAGGACAGGTGCGAGACCGCGGCGTCGAGCAGAACCGAGCCTACGCCCAGGCCATGGACATCGCGATTCACGGCAAGCAGCGTGACCTCGTTGTTGTGTGGCAACGGGCTGCTTTCGAGCAGGCGGTTGTTGGTTCGGATGGTTGCGCGCACAA
>CATXJW010000097.1 GCA_958370325.1 uncultured Collinsella sp.
ACTTCGGTTGGTCGTCTTTTTTATTAACCTCGCATGGGGTCGAACCCGTAAGGGCACAGACGCTTTACAAGTCGAGCCTGCCCTGGGAGTCGGTGAATCCGTCTGTGCCCTCCTTGAGCTTTTTCTCGTCTGCTTTTACGCGACGTTCGAGCTTCTTTGTATCCTCGGCAGGCGGTAGATTCTCAGGGACAATTCCACGGTCGATGAGGCTACCACGCACGCTTGTGTTGTTCTCGATGTGCTCTTTCTTGATCTGGTCCAGGCCGTACAGATCGTGTTCCTCGGCGTTGAAGGCCGTCATCGAGTTCGTAAGGTCCTTTGCTTTGATGAGAACATCGGCTAACCTGTCCGCCAATGCCGCGCTCTTGGGCACACCAAGCTGCCGCTTCATGTCCGCCGTGCTTCTGCCGCCGAATAACGCCTCATCGCCCTTCGACTTGATGATTGCGAATCCTTTGGAGTCCACGCCTCGTTTGAACGCAATGCCCGAGAGCTGTTTCTCTGAATCGGATAGCGAGTGGCGCGCCTGCAAGCGCTGAATCTCTGCGAAGCGCTGCTCTATGAGCTCCTGACGGCGTGTCTGCACGGCGAAGTACGCCTGTGCGAGCGCGATTTCGGGCTTGTTTGAATCTCCGTTCTGGGCGATTAAATAGCATGCATAGCGCGTAAGTTTGTAGTCTTTAACCGCGCGAGCGGCGACACCGGCAGTTACCATTTTCGTGGTGTCACGAAAATGGGAATCAACTGGAGTTTTGTTTGTTTCGCACGAGACCTTTGCCCTCTTAACAACTTCGGCGAAGTTCTCCCATCGAGTGTACCCCATGGGTTCCATTAAATCGCGTGCGAGCCAATACTCAACGCCGTCTTCCACATTGGCGTAGCTATCAAGTTTGACACGCCACTTCTCGATATCTCTACTGTCCATATCTCCTCCTCGCTGGTCTATTGTCTATGCGGGCTTTGCCCGCTCTGTATTCAGAATAAGGATACGCTGCCGTGCGGACACGAATGAGCCCGTGTCATTTCGAGCTCACGGGGCCTATAGATATCGATTAGCTGTGTTCTGTTTTAGATGGGTGTTCGACTTAGTCCGCTCGATAGTGCGATCCGAGACTTTCGGTGCGTTTGCGCATGGCTTTGACCATTTTCTGTGCTAGCTGAATCTGCGACTGTATGCGGGCGAGCGCAGCGATTTCGCTGTCGTTGGCATGCGGCTTATTTAGAGCTGTGGCATCATCCTGAATGTTTTCAAGCTCTTGCAGCGCCTTGGAAAGGCCAGCTTCGGTCCTGTTGATCATGCAATAGGTGCTCATCGTGTGCTTAAGGCTGCGGGTCAGACGCTCGGCGTCTGTTGTGGCAATGCCGTACTGGGGGAGGGCGATATCCGCCCTCGGGGCCACCTCAGGTGCATTCCGTGCTGCCTGGGCTGCCGATTCGCCCGCGATGCGTCCGAACACGATGCCATTGGCACTCGACAAGCCGCCGATGCGGTCGGCGCCGTGCATGCCGCCTGTTGCCTCACCGCAGGCGTAGAGGCCCTCAACGCCCGTGTACGCGGTCTTGTCGATTTTGATACCGCCGTTGGCGGCGTGGGCATACATCGCCACGCGCATCTCGTCGGTCGGCGCGATGCCGTGCTCGTCTTGTAGCCAGGTGGCAAAGGTCTGCACAAACTCGGGGATGTCTTCGCGGGGGAAGTCGTAGTGGAGCGCCAAGCCTTCGGCGCCTGCTTGATCGATGGCAAGATCGATGGCGCGGGAAGCCAGGCGCGAAGTGAAGGGGCCATATCCGGAGCGCTGCTCAAGCAGATCGTTTAGCTTGCCGTCGGCGATATCGACCGGCTGGTCGAACTTGACGTAGCGCCAGGTTTTTTCGTTGAAGACCAGGTTGCGCTTGGGCTCGATGAAGCCGGGCATCATCTGCATGAACTCTATATTAGTGAGCGTTGCACCGTGCGCCAGCACGATGGCCTGTGATGAGCTGAGCACGTCGGCGGAAGTAAGGCTGCGCTCGAATAGGCCACCCGTACCGCCCGCAGCGATGATAATGGCCTTGGCTGCCATAGGCACGAGTTGCTCGCTTGTGCGGTCGTAGAGCACGGCGCCGACAATCTTTCCATTCGTATCTTCAACAAGGTCTATAAGCTCGTGGCGGGGGAGCAGGCGAATGCCGAGACACTCGATCTGGGCCGCACACGCGTCCTCAAGGGGCTTGCGGGTGAGGCCGCGCCACATACGCGTCTTATGGTCAAAGCAGGGGATAAATTGCTTTTGCTGGGCGCTCTCGGCGCTTTGTGGACGTTGGAGCTTAACACCTAGACCCTGCTCGAGCCATTGGATGGCCTGAGGAATACCGTGGACGAACGTCTGGACGAGCTCGGGGTCGGCAACGCCGCCACCGACGGTCTGGATGGTATCGATGAGGTCCTGTTCGTCGTCTTCGTCGACGGGGCCAATAAGGCCGAGACCCCAGGTTCCCGGGAAAAAGCTCGATCCGCTCATAGTCTTGCCGGCGCTTGCTATGGCAACGGTCGCGCCCGCGCGCGCCGCTTCGATGGCGGCGCAAAGGCCCGCAATGCCAGATCCAATTAACAGTACGTCAGTCGATTCCATCGGATTCCTTTCTCGTCCGGCGCATTGTCGCACGGGTGGTCGGTAATGGGGCCGCAAAGACTCGGCAAATCGGTAAAGGGCAATTATGGCAGGTGGGCGTCATGGACGCTCTGACGCTCCATCTCATCACATCTCGTATTTCGCCCCAACTGATATATCGGCATTGGCTACCCTGCGACAGTGCAAACAAAAAGAGCCGCTACCCGGGTGGGTAGCGGCTCCAAAGCTCAACTATATGAGCATCGCGCGGGCGCGATTAGGCCTTGAGGGCCTCCTCGACGGCGACAGCGCAGGCGACGGTGGCACCGACCATGGGGTTGTTGCCCATGCCGATGAGACCCATCATGTCGACGTGCGCAGGCACGGAGGAGGAACCGGCGAACTGGGCGTCGGAGTGCATACGGCCCATGGTGTCGGTCATGCCGTAAGAGGCAGGGCCGGCGCCCATGTTGTCCGGGTGCAGGGTACGGCCAGTGCCGCCACCAGAAGCGACGGAGAAGTACTTCTTGCC
>CATXJW010000098.1 GCA_958370325.1 uncultured Collinsella sp.
GTTCTCGCTTGTGGCCTGGGCGCTTACGCTGGTGACGATTAAGCTGGCACGTTGGGAGCGCAAGCGGGCGAGGGCGAGGGTGTAGGCGTAGATGCGATACTCGAGCTCGATGATGGCGATCGAAAGGAAACCGCGTATGCAACGCGTACTGTTTATCTGCTATGGGAATATCTGCCGCTCGACGATGGCCGAGTCGGTGTTTACCGAGCTGGTGCACCGCGCCGGACGCGCGGACGAGTTTGTCATCGATTCCGCCGCGACCTCGACCGAGGAGATCGGCAACCCGCCACATCACGGCACCGTTGCCAAGCTACGCGAGGTTGGGATTCCCGTCGTCGCACATCGCGCACGTCAGGTGCGTCGCGCGGAGTATGGCAACTGGGATCACATTGTCTATATGGACGATGAAAACGCCCGCGGCCTATACCGCATCTTTGGCAAGGACCCCGATGGCAAGATCTCGCGCCTGCTCGATTGGACCGATCGCCCCGGCGACGTGGCCGACCCCTGGTACACTGGCAATTTCGATGCCACCTACCGCGATGTGCTCGCCGGTTGCACCGCTATGCTCGAGCAGCTGTAGACAAGCAAGGTCGCGAGCCACGCCTTCGGCGCGAAATGAGCGTGGATAATCTCCCGCATGAAAAATGAGCGTGGAAAATCTCCCACTTTGAGCGTTCAAGGGCGCCCTAAACGGGAGAAGATCCACGCTCATTATCTCGGTGGGAGATTATCCACGCTCGGTTACTCGTCGACGATCTCGGCAAGCCAGACGTTCAGCGTATCGACCTCGGGGCAGCAGAACTTTGCCGTACCAGGCTCGTTGCCAGGCACGGTTCCGCCATAGCGCAGGATATCGATATAGGGAAAGCCCACGTGACAGGCCATGGAGCACATCTTGCCGCGATCGCGGTCGAAGTCAAAAACGTCGCCCGGCTTGTGACCATGGTGACAGCGGCACGCACCCAGCTGGTCCACGCAGCTCAAGCGGATACGCGGACGCTTGCCACGCGGCGCACCGAGCGGCCTGTTCTCGCCCGCGGGCTTGACGCCGCCCTCACCAGCATTACTCATGGTCAATCACATCCAGGCAGGCCTCGATGGGAAGACCGGCCGACTTGTCCTCTTGGTCGGCATTGCGCTCGATAAGCTCGGCCACAACACGCATAGCGTCGGTCGTCGCTCGCTGTAAGCTCCAGCCAGCCATAACGCGACCCACGAGCACCGACGAGAACGTATCGCCCGTGCCCGGGAAATACACCGGGATCAGCTCAAAGGGAATCGTGAAGTACTCTCCCGCCACATGGTCGTAGCCGATGACGGCACTCGCCCCGTCGACCTTCGCACTCGTAATGACCACCGACTTGGCGCCCAGCGCGAGCATGGCGTCCACGAGCGCACGAGCCTCATCGGCCGTCATCTGTTCGGCCATAGGCGTATCGGTGAGCAAACACGCCTCGGTATAGTTGGGCACCGCGTAATCGGCGCACTCGACCAGGCTGCGCATAAGGCCGATGGTCGACTCGGGCACGCCGGCGTAAAGTTTGCCGTTGTCGGCCATGATGGGGTCGACGAACACCTTGGTGCCCTTTTGCGCGCGGCGGTGGCAAAAGTCCGAGATGATACGCGCCTCTTCCTCGGTCACGATAAAGCCGGTCGAGATGGCGTCGAATTCAAAGCCGAGCTCCTCCCAGATGGCGAGGCTCTGGCGGACATACTCCGTGGTGTCGTGGATGTAGAACTTGGGGTAGTTGAGCGTATCGGAAACGAGGGCCGTCGGCAGGTTGTGGATACGATAGCCCATGTGCGACAGCACCGGCAGCATGGCAGAAAGCGCGACCTTGCCGTAACCGCACATATCGTTGATCAGCAGCAGCTGAGTGTTCTTCATGAGGGTCTCCCTTGGGTCGGGCGCGGCGCAGCAGCGCCACAGTGCGACTAAGTGTAGCGCAGGGGGCGTTGCGAGCGGAGGCGAGCGGTACGAAGGGCAAATTGTTGCGGAAAGGTTTCGGAAATGGGAGGCAAATCGCGGCGCTAGCGGCACAGTAGCTGCCATCTATTTACTACCATTCCAAAACTATGCCGGATTACTACGATAAACCGCAAGTCTCCAACCACAACGAATTGCACTCCAGCAAAACCGCAGGTAGGCAGCTTGTAATTTTCCGAAAAACAATGCCGTGGTCTGAAATTTCGAATTCATCGTAGTAATCCGGCATAGTTTTGGGCAAAGCAACTTCGAAAGGGCGTCACCGCAGCCCAAAATGATCCGTTTTCCTCCGTCCCCCACGGATCACTCAAATGCCAACCGAGGCAGCGCTGCAGATTGAGAACGGACAGCGAAAGCGTTCCTAAGCGAGCAAGGTAGCGTGAAAGAGGAGGGCATAGGCCTTGTGGCCATGCCCGACGATTGAACGTCAGATTGCCGCTTAGGAGCGTTTGCAGCGTCGAGCCGTTACGCGGTTTGGTAAAACCGCGTAACCACTAGTTTGGTACCTTGACATTGATTTCTTATGCTCCTAGATTAGTTAGGCACAAAACAATTCCACTACCTAACTAAAGAAAGGAGCGACACCATGTGCGATGGCCACATCGGCATCTGCCCCCACACACCGGGCGGCGACCCCATCGAGCCCGCAGATGCGCCCGCGGCACAGTCCCAATCAGACGCGCTTGCCAAGCACATCCTGAACGGACTGGGCTTCTGCGGACACTTTCTGCACTTTCACGGCGGCGGCGCCTCGGGAAAGGCGCCCATCGTCTGCCTGCTCGCCAAGCAGCCAAACGGCGAGATGTCACAGCAGGAACTGGGCTTGCACTTTGATCTTAAGCCCGGTTCGCTTTCCGAGATTCTCTCCAAGATTGAATGCGCCGGCCTTATCGAGCGCAGCCGCAATCCCAAAGACCGGCGGCAGCTCACCATTCGCCTGACCGAAGCGGGATGGGAAAAGGCCCACGTAGAGCAGGCTGCCCGCCTGCGCTTTAGGGAACAGGCCTTTAGCGCCCTCACCCACGACGAGCGCGAGCAGCTCGCCGATATGCTCGACAAGATTCGCAAAACCTGGGAGGAACTGGATGATTAAAACCCTCATGGGCAGCATCCGCGAC
>CATXJW010000099.1 GCA_958370325.1 uncultured Collinsella sp.
GGTGCGGCGGAGGCGAGATCAGGCCGATGCCGGGCGTGGACTGACGGACCTCGGCAATCCAGGGGTAGACCTTCTTGCCGGGCAGGTGGCCGCCCTCGCCGGGCTTGGCGCCCTGGGCCATCTTGATCTGAATCTCAAAGGCGCTGCAAAGATAGCGGCTCGTCACGCCAAAGCGCGCACTTGCCACCTGCTTGATCGCGGAGTTCTTGGAGTCGCCGTTGGCCAACGGGGTCTCGCGACGCGGGTCCTCGCCGCCCTCGCCCGAGTTGGAGCGTCCGTGCAGGCGATTCATGGCGATGGCCATGCACTCGTGCGCCTCTTTGCTGATGGAGCCATACGACATGGCGCCGGTGTTAAAGCGGCGGACGATGTTGAGTGCGGGCTCCACCTCGTCGAGTGCCACCGGAGTGCGACCGCTGGCATTAAAGTCGAGCAAGTCGCGCAGGCGCACGGCACGGCCGGTGCGGTGCAGGCGGGCGCTGTACTCCTTAAAGGTGTCGTAGCTGTCCTCACGGCAGGCGGTCTGCAGCAAGTAGACAGCCTGCGGATCGATGAGGTGATCCTCGCCGCCGAGCGGGCGCCACTTGGTCAGACCCAGCGTGGGCAGCTGATCGGGAGCCGGGCTCTTAAGGATGGCGAGCGCGGCGTCGTAGCGCTCGTTTTGCTCGCGCTCAACGTCCTCGACACCCATACCGCCCACACGGCTCACCGTGCCGGCGAAGTACGCGTTGACGAACTCCGGCGTAAAGCCCACGGCCTCGAAGATCTGCGCCGAATGGTAGCTCTGCACCGTGGAGATGCCCATCTTGGACATGATGGAGACGATGCCGGCGGTCGCAGCCTTGTTGTAGTTGGCGATGCCCTGCTCGGCCGTCACGTCCAGGTCGCCGCGTGCCGCCAGATCGCGGATGCACGCATGTGCGTTGTACGGATAGATGCCACTCGCGGAATAGCCCACCAGCGCCGCAAAGTCGTGCGGGGACACGGCGTCGCCGCACTCCACCACGATATCGGCAAAGGTACGCACGCCGGCGCGGATCAGGTGGTTGTGCACGCAGCCCACAGCGAGCAGCGACGGCACGGGCACCTCGCCTGCAGCGGCACGATCGCTCAACACCACGATGTTCACGCCGTCGCGGACCGCAGCCTCAACGTCCTCTGCAAGCTGCTTGAGCGCAGTCTGCAGCGCGCCCTCGCCGGCATCGCGGCGGTAGACGGCACGGAAACGGCGGGTCTTAAAGCCCACGCGGTCGATGGCGCAGATGCGGTCGAACTCCTCCTCGTTGAGCAGCGGACGCTCCAGGCGCACCAGCTGGCAGGCCGTACGGGAGTCCTCGAGCAGGTTGCCGTGGTTGCCCAGGTAGAGCGTGGTCGAAGTCACCATGTGCTCGCGCAGGGCATCGATCGGAGGATTCGTGACCTGGGCGAACAGCTGATAGAAATAGTCGAAGAACGAACGCGTCTTCTTGGACAGGCAAGCCAGCGGCGCGTCGATGCCCATCGAGGCGAGCGGGGCCTTGCCCTGCTGGGCCATGGGACGCACAACCTCGTCAACATCATCCCAGTGATAGCCGAGCTTGGCCATGCGCACGGCGGCGGGCACCTCGGCGTCCTCGGCGGGCGTTGCCGCAACGGGCTCATCGAGCGCGTCGACGGTCAGCGTCTCCTCGGCAATCCAATCACGGTAGGGCTTTTCCTTGGCATAGCGGGCGCGCAGCTCGTCGTTGTAGATCACGCGGCCGCGGGCAAAGTCGACCTCGAGCATCTGGCCCGGCCCCAGACAGCCGCTCGTCAGGATGTTCTCGGGGCTCACCTCGATGGTGCCAACCTCGCTCGCCAGCATAAAGCGACCGTCGCGTGTCACATAGTAGCGGGCGGGGCGCAGGCCGTTACGGTCGAGGGCGGCACCCAGCGTGCGACCGTCGGTAAAGGCGATGGCCGCCGGGCCATCCCACGGCTCCATGAGCATGGACTGGTAAGCGTCGTAGGCGCGGCGCTCCTCACTCAGGCTGTCGTTGTGGTCCCACGGCTCGGGCAGCAACATGGACGCGGCACGCGTGAGCGGGCGACCGTTCATGACCAAAAACTCAAGCACATTATCCAGAATCGCGGAATCGGAGCCCTCGCGGTTGATGATGGGCATCACGCGCTCAAGATCGTGCTGCAGCACGGGGCTGTACAGGTTGGGCTCGCGGGCGCGGATCCAGTTGACGTTGCCCTTGAGGGTGTTGATCTCGCCGTTGTGGATGATAAAGCGGTTGGGGTGCGCTCGCTCCCAGCTAGGCGTGGTGTTGGTGGAGTAGCGCGAGTGAACGAGCGCCACGGCCGTCTTGACGGCGGCGTCGTTAAGATCGATGAAGAAGCGGCGCATCTGCGTGGCGACCAGCATGCCCTTGTACACGATGGTGCGAGAGCTCATGGAGCACACATAGAAGATCTTGTCGCGCAGGGCAAACTCGGCGTCGGCCTTCTTTTCGATGGTGCGGCGGCACACGTACAGGCGACGCTCGAAGGCATCGCCGGCGGGCGTGTCATCCGGACGGCCCAGGAATGCCTGCAGGATAGTGGGCATGCAGGCACGGGCCGTCTCGCCCAGGTCGTGCGGATCGACCGGCACCTCGCGCCAAAAGAGCAGCGGCACGCCGGCCTCGGCGCAGCCCTCCTCAAACACGCGACGGGCATCCTCTACGCCCTTGTCGTCCTGCGGGAAGAACAGCATGGCCACGCCATAGTCGCCCTCTGCCGGCAGAATCTGGCCGCACTTTTGAGCCTCTTTACGGAAAAAGTGATGCGGAACCTGGAACAGGATGCCAGCGCCGTCGCCGGTGTTCTTCTCGAGTCCCGTGCCGCCGCGGTGCTCCAAGTTGACCAGAATGGACAGCGCATCGTCCAGAATCTGGTGATGGCGCTCACCGTTGATATCGGCAAGCGCGCCGATGCCACATGCATCGTGGTCGAATTCGGGGCGATAAAGGCCCTGCTGCTGAGCGGAATCTGCCTGCATCGCGATCCTCCCCTAGATATTTAGACAGTCAGTTGAATAGGCATACTAGGAGCATCGCCGGCCCGTTGTGTTTCCCACCCGTTTCGAAACAATCGCGTAACGC
>CATXJW010000100.1 GCA_958370325.1 uncultured Collinsella sp.
TCGAGGCCACCGACCCCGCCGAGAAGACCCCCTACGAGCCGTACTACAGCTATGACGAACCGCTGCGCCGCATCCCTAACCACCGTGTGCTGGCTATCGACCGCGGTGAGCGCGAGGGCAAGCTCCGCGTGCGCGTGAACGTCGACGGCGCCGCCGCCACGGCACGCCTCGGCAGCCGTTGGCCCCGACGCCAGGGCGTCTTCGCGCCTGTCTTCGATGCCGCCATCGCCGACGGCTACAAGCGCCTCATGGCCCCCTCACTGGAGCGCGAGGCCCGCGCCAAACTCACCGTCCGTGCGCAGACCGAGGCCATCAACGTCTTTGCCAAGAATCTCGAGGGCCTGCTCTCGGCACGCCCCGTGCGCGGCGCCCGCGTGCTCGCGCTCGATCCGGGCTACCGCACCGGCTGCAAGGTCGCCGTCATGGACGAGACCGGCAAGCTGCTCGACCACAGCGTGGTCTACCCCACCAAGCCGCGCCACGACGTCGCCGGCACCAAGCGCGAGCTCGCTCGCCTCGTCAAGAAGGACGGCGTCAACACCATCGTCATCGGCAACGGCACCGCCAGCCGCGAGACCGAGGAAGTCGTCTCGGAGTTCATTGCCGAGCAGGCGCCTGGGCTACGATACACCATCGTCAACGAGGCCGGCGCGTCGGTGTACTCCGCCTCCGAGCTCGCGAGCCAGGAGTATCCCGATCTGGATGTCACCGTGCGCGGCGCCATGAGCTTGGGTCGTCGCCTGCAGGACCCGCTGGCAGAGCTCGTCAAGATTCCGCCCCAGTCCATCGGCGTGGGCCAATACCAGCATGACCTTGACCAGGCAGAGCTTTCGCGCACCCTGGGCCACGTGGTGGAGGACGTCGTCAACCGCGTGGGCGTCGATGTAAACACCGCAAGCGCGAGCCTGCTGGGCTACGTGTCGGGCATTACGCCAAGCGTGGCCAAAAACATCGTGGCCTACCGCGAGGAAAACGGCGCCTTTACCGATCGCCGCCAGCTTAAGAAGGTCCCCAAGCTGGGACCCAAGGCGTATCTCAACGCCGCGGGCTTTTTGCGCATCAGCGGCGGCAAAAACCCGCTCGACGCGACAAGCGTCCACCCCGAGAGCTATGAGGTGGCCACGTCTGTCCTGGAGCGCGCCGGCGTTAAAGCCAGCGAGCTCAACCGCGGCGGCGTGCCCGACATCGAGCGCCGCCTGGGCAGCATCTCGACGCTGGCAAGCGACCTGGACTGCGGCACCCTGACGCTTATCGACATCGTCAACGAGCTCAAGAAGCCCGGCCGCGACCCGCGCGACGACGCGCCCGAGGTGGTCTTTAGCCGCTCGGCACTTTCCATCGACGACCTGGAGCCCGGCATGGAACTCAAGGGTACGGTGCGCAACGTTGTGGACTTTGGCGCCTTCGTCGACGTGGGCGTGCACCAGGACGGCCTCGTACATATCTCCAAGCTGGCCAACCGCTTCGTCAAGCACCCGAGCGACGTGGTACGCGTCGGCGATACGGTCAAGGTGTGGGTCGAAAAGGTCGATCGCGACCGCAAGAAGATCTCGCTCACCATGGTGCAGGGAAAGTAACAGCAAAGGACGAACCACCGCTGCCCATCGTCGAACTTGCAAGTTTTTCTCACCCAATGGGAAAACTTGCAGATACTGCAACAAAAATGGTGCCGACCCATCAAAGAGGCAGCACCAGCCAAGTCTTATTCAGCTCAGAACCTACTAGCAAGCTCGTGTCGGCAGCCCCGGCCTTTCCTTTGCCTAGCGCGACCCTCGCGGAGCGCGTGAGCGATAGGGAAAGGCCGGGGCGAACAACCCGCGGCGCAGCCAGTGTTCGCGTTACGGCAGAATATGGAAGCCCAAAGCGGCGATATCCTTGGCAAAACCGCGCACGGTATCGAGCGAGACCTCGTACGGGTCACGGCCGATGTTCTTACGCTTGGCCAGGATGCTGTTGGGCACCGTGATAATCTGGCAACCGCAGGCCTCGGCCTGGTAAATGTTGATGAGCTCGCGCGTGGACGCCCACAGGACCTCGCAGTTGGGCTTGACGGCGGCCTTCTTGACCGACTCCGTCATAAATGGAATGGGATCGACGCCGGTGTCGGCGATGCGGCCGGCAAAGAGCGAGATGATAGACGGCGTCTCCGCGTCAACGGCCTCGACCATCTCATCGACCTGCGTAGGCGTAAAGATGGTAGTGACGTTGACCTTGATGCCGTCGACCGAAAGCTTGTGGACTAGCTCGGCGGTGGACTCGCCCTTGGTGGTCACGCACGGAATCTTGACGTAGACGTTCTCAGCCCAGGTAGCAATCTCGCGCGCCTCGACCTCCATGGTCTCGGTGTCGTCGGCAAAGACCTCAAACGAGACGGAAACGTCGGTGATGTGGGTCAGGACCTCCTTGGCAAATGCGCGGTAATCCGTCACGCCGCCCTTCTTCATAAGGGACGGGTTGGTCGTGAAACCCTGAACGTTGCCGTTCTCGTACATGTCGAGCATGCCCTCGAGGTCTGCACCGTCAGCGAACACCTTAATTGCCATCTGCCCGATTCCTTTCGTCTGTATATGGACGTTGAACTGCTAAACACTTTACCTACGTTTATCAAGGCGTGAGCTGCGGGTTTTTATCTTCTCGGCGAACGGTATAAACACCTCAGTGTTTGGATTGATAAATCGATTGAGCATGCAAAAGCAAAGAGTCGCAGTTTGAGCAAACGTCAGAACGCGGGATTCATTAGATGAGGCCGAAATGCTGCATCGCGGTGACGGTGCCGTCGTGTGCGACGTCGTCGGTCACGTAGTCGGCGACCGCCTTGACCTCGGGCATGGCGTTGCCCATGGCCACGGCCGTCTCGACAGCGGCGAGCATACCCAGATCGTTGCCGGAATCGCCAAAGCCAAAGGTGCGCGCGTTGCCGGTGCGACCCAGGTATTCCAGCGCTCGCGCCACGCCCACGCCCTTGTCAATGCCCTTGGGGCTCAGCTCGC
>CATXJW010000101.1 GCA_958370325.1 uncultured Collinsella sp.
CGACTGACCAGTAAACCAACCCTGACAGGGAGGCCCCGCGGACACGCCCGCTCCTCCCCCGTATCGATTAGAAAGAGTCCAATGGCTTCCACCAACTCCAACAAGGGTCGCGCCGTCGTGCTTTCCGCCGCGTGCGTCACCATGTTCTTCATCAGCTCCATCGCGCTGTACTCCGTCGTGTCCAAGAACCTGCTCGCCGTCTACCCCGAGTGGTCCAGCGCACTTACCTGGGCTTTCCCGGTCTTCCAGACCATCATGGCCGTGACGGGCATCTTCGCCGGCCGCATCTCCGATAAGATCGGCCCGCGCAACGTCGTGATCGCTGCCGCCGTGTGCTACGGCGTGGGCTGGTTCATGTCCGGCACCGTCACCGAGCCGTGGCAGTTCTACCTGTGGTTCTCGCTCGTCGCCGCCATCGGCAACGGCCTAGGCTACAACCCCGCGCTCACCACCGGCCAAAAGTGGTTCATCGACAAAAAGGGCCTCGCCTCCGGCATCACCCTGGCCGCTTCGACCGCCGGCCCCGCCGTGCTGTCCCCGGTGCTCGCCTCGCTGCTCATCCCGAGCCTTGGCATCTTTGGCGCCCTTAAGGCACTCGGTGTCATCTTCTTTGTGACGATCGCCGCCTCCGCCCTGTTCCTGAAGGCCCCCGAGGCCGGTTGGCTGCCCGAGGGCTTCGAGGCCCCCAAGGGCGGCGCGCACGCCGGCACCTTCGGCGACCTCACCCCGGGCGAGATGGTCAAAACCCCGCGCTTCTGGGTCCTCATCGCCACCTTCGCCTTCGCCGCCACCGCGGGCACCCTGCTCGTGGGCAAGGTTGCCTCCATCGCCGCTGTCCAGCTCTTCGCCGACCCCACGAGCGCCGCGGCCGTCGCCCTCGGCGGCGTGGTCGTCTCCGTCAACACCTGCGCCAACCTGGTCGGTCGCCTTTCCTTTGGCCAGATCATCGACAAGATCGGTGCCTACAAGTCGCTGCTCATCAGCCTTGTCGTCACCATCGTCGCACTCGTCATCATGTCGATGAGCTTTACGCAGAGCATGTTCTTTGTGGCGCTCGCCCTGCTCGGCTTTAGCTTTGGCGCCCTGCTCGTCATCTACCCGCCGCTCACCGGTGGCGCCTTTGGCACCAGCAACATCGGCGTCAACTACGGCATCATGTTTTTGGGCTACGCCGCTTCTACCTGGATCAGCCAGCCCATCACCGCCGTGCTGTATCACGCCGAGGCCGGCAGCGCCGCCTACCAGCAGTCCTTCTACGGCGCCATTGTGATTGCCGCCATCGCCGTCGTGCTCACCGTCTACATGATGGTCTCCGACAGCAAGAAGAAGTCCGCTTAGTTTTGCTTGACGCGGCAAGGGCCGTTCTCTTGCCGCATTCCACCGGTCACCAGTATTAAGGAGTCGAAATGTCTGAGCTCAACCCCGTCCGCATTGCCGTTATCGGCGCCGGTGCCATGGGCCGCAACCACATCCGCTTTGTCACCGAGGAGCCCGAAGCCGAGCTCGTCGCCATCGCCGACGCCTTTGAGGGCGCCCGCGCCACGGCCGAGGCCGCCGGCGTGCCGTTTTACACCGATCCCGCCCAGATGATGGACGAGGTCAAGCCCGAGGCCGTCATCATCGCCACCCCCAACGACCTGCATCTGGGCGTTGCCCGCGAGGCCGTGAAGCGCAACATCGTGCCGCTGGTCGAAAAGCCAATCTCCAACGACCTCGAGGATGCCCAGGCCTTCGCCGCCGAGGCCGAGACCGCCGGCGTGCCCGTGCTCGTGGGCCAGCACCGTCGCCACAACCCCTTCGTCAACAAGGCCAAGGAGATCATCGAGTCCGGTGAGCTGGGCAAGCTCACCGTGTCGAGCTTCCACTACATGATCTATAAGAATGACGAGTACTTTGACGTCGAGTGGCGCCGCAAGAAGGGTGCCGGCCCGATCCTGGTCAACCTGGTGCACGACGTCGACCTGCTCCGCTACCTGCTGGGCGAGCCCGTTGCCGTCCAGGGCATGCAGTCCAGCGCCGCGCGCGGTTTTGAGACCGAGGACTCCGCCGTGGTCAACGTCCGTTTTGCCGATGGCGCGCTTGCGAGCATGACCATCTCCGACGCCACCGCCAGCCCCTGGAACTGGGAAGCCACCGCTCGCGAGGACCCGCAGTACCGCCCCTTCGACGCCGATGCCTACTTTATTGGCGGTACCAAGGGCGCCCTGTCGCTGCCCCGCCTGCACCAGTTCTCCTACGACGGCGCCTCCAACTGGCACAAGCCGCTGCAGATGGAGATTCCGGCCGTCGACCCGGCGCTGCCGCATAAGATGCAGCTCAAGCACTTTGTGAAGGTTGTCCGCCGTGAGGTTGAGCCCGTCGTGACCCCCGCCGACAACGTCAAGACGCTCACGCTGCTTAACGCCATCAAGGAGGCCGCCGAGACCGGCCAACTCGTCGAGCTGTAATGCCTTAAGAGCGGCCGCGGCAGAAACCCCATGCCGAGTCCCTCGGTCCGCCACAAATAAGCCCCTCTTCTTTGCCCTGCGAGCAGCCTCCTGCCCGCGGGGCATTTTGCTACGTTGCCAATGGTTTTTCTGGGACGGGGGACTTTTTGCACCTTAGCTTGATTCGTTCGCCACGGAATGAGCCTATCTACTACGTTTAACCGATCACCCTCAACCATACCGAATTTCGCGAAATAAAAACCGCAGGTAGACGGGTTGCGCATTTTCGGAAAACCGGGGGATGGTCGACCCACACGGTTCAAACGTAGTAGATAGGCCGCTTTCGTGGTTCCACGCCAAAACAGTCTTTTTTGGGCGAAGTGGCGGGTGGTATCCTTGGTAGCTCCGCGCTGCAAACGCACCTCAAACGCAAGGAGTCCCATGGATCTTATCGCCCAGCTCGCCCGCGAGCTCAACCTTAAGGCCGCCAACGTCGAGGCGGC
>CATXJW010000102.1 GCA_958370325.1 uncultured Collinsella sp.
CGTTCCACGGGCCCTGCCACATTCGCGTGAATCTGGCGCTGCCGCTTTCGCGCGTAAGGGAGGCGTGCGACCGCCTGGACCGCTACGTTTTTGGGGTATAGGGGGCGCTCGATTCGAGTGCTGCCCCATGCGCCCACGCCGTCAAAATGCGTGGGCGCATGGGGCGCAGAGGGTAGCGAGCGCGTTTTTCGCATTCGCTACTTTTCCTGAATCTGCTTGCCGCAAAGATGCTCAATTGAAATCTCGTAGAGTTGGACGCCCTTGATGTCTTTGGCGATTTCTTCCTCGACTTCTTCGGCAGAAGGGTAGTACTTAAGCGCGAGCTGGCGGACTTTGTCCTCGATAAACGCAGGCGCTTCATCTACCAGGCGGCAACGGCCAAAGACCACAGTGCTCATGACGTAAGGAGCCCAGTCGCCGTCCTTGTACCACTCGTTGCCGTAAACGGTAAAGCAGACTTTATCGTCACGCCTGAGCGAATCGACCTTGTGGCCGGCCTTGGCGCCATGGAAATAAATTTTGTCGTGCTCGGCGTCAAAGAAGTAGTTGACGGGAATGGCATAGGGGTAGCCATCATCGCCGTTGACGGCAAAGACGCCGCGCTTACAGGTGGCGAGCAACTCGCGCGCTTCCTCGTCAGTGATGGCGCGTTTCTTTCGACGTAAGGGCCTAAACATCGTTGGCTTCCTTTCTGGCTGTGCATGGTGGTTGAGCACAAACTATAGCGAAACGGATCCGTATTTCTTGATGCGGGCGAGTATGTTTTTGAGCTTGTTAAAGTCGAGCGGTTTGGGCAGATGGGCGTTCATACCGGCATCGTGTGCCGCCTTGGCGTCCTCGTTGAAGGCGTTGGCAGTGAGCGCGATGATGGGGATGTCGGCTGCATCGGCCTTTTCGCTCAGACGAATCGCGCGGGTTGCCTCGTAGCCATCCATGCCCGGCATCATGATGTCCATCAGGATCGCATCGAAGCTGCCGGCGGGACGACTAACGTATAGGTCGACTGCTTTGTTGCCGTCGGCGGCGCGCGTTACGATGATGCCTTCGCTTTCGAGTAGAGCCTGGGCAATTTCGGCATTGAGCTCGTTGTCTTCTGCCAAAAGGACGTTCATGCCGGCAAGCGAGCAACTGTATGTCTGCTTGGACGCACGTTCTTTTGCCTGAGGGTTCTTGTCGATATCGAGCGGTATCTGGACGTTGAACGTGCTTCCCGCGCCAACCTCACTCGAAATCTCAATCGTGCCGCCCATCATATCGATGAGCGATTTGACGATAGACATGCCAATGCCGGTTCCTTGGAACTTGCTGCGCGCATCGTCGCCTTCCTGGGCAAACGGCTCGTAAATGTGCGTCAAAAACTCGGGCGTCATACCAATGCCGGTATCCGAGACGCTAAAGCAAAACACGGCGTGCTCGTCGTCGACCGGTTTGATGGTCGATGAGAACGTGACGGTGCCTCCGTGCTTGTTGTACTTGATGCTGTTGTCGAGCAGGTTGACAAGGATCTGCCGAATATGGGTGGGGCTGCCGATCATATATTGGTCGACAGCGTAGGGCTCGCTGGTGTCGAGCATGGTTATGCCGCGGTCCGATGCGCGGAGCTTGCACAGTACGAGCGCATTGTCGCACAGCTCTTTAAGGTTGAATGATTCGTGCTCGAGCGTCACTTTGCACTCCTCGATCCTGCCCATCTCGAGGATGTCGTTAATCAGTGACAGCAGGTGATTGGCGGCAACGCGCGCCTTGGCGCGGCTTTCGCGGGCGACCTGCATGTCGCCTTCTCTCAATTCCTCAATTTCGATAAGGCCTAGGATGCCGTTGAGCGGCGTGCGGATGTCGTGGCTCATGCGCGTGAGGAAAGCGGTTTTGGCGGCGTTGGCGGCATCAGCTTTCTGCCGTTCCTCCTGTGCGCGGTAAAGCGACCAGACAAGGATGGCGATGCTGGTGAGCAAGATGCAGATGATAACAGTCGCAATGGCGGTGCGGTTACGATAGAAAAACTGGAACGTGTCCGATTCTTGCGCCGAGTACGATGTGGGGAAATAGCTGTTTGCAGAGAGCGATTCACCTGCATTGACGATGCCCTTATTGATGATTCCCAGCAGCTCGGGCTTGCCGCGCGAAATTAAACACGATAGCTGCGCCGTGTTGGTGAGTTCCTGTGTTTCGAAATCCTCGATGTCGTAGGTGTCGCGGAGAGTTTCCAGGCGCGTGCTGGGGACAATGATGCAACGTGCCTTCCCCTCATTGAGGGCTTTGAGCACCTCGCCGTCATTCGAGTACTCGGTTACTGTTGCGTTCGGGAAGAGACTTTCGAGCTCAAAACGGTTAACGATTGTGCTCTTTGTACAAGCGATGTTCTTAAGGTCGCTGTTCAGGTTTTTGCCACTGTGAATGGCGGTCAGCGAAACCGTTCCCATCGAGTTTGACTGGATGACTCCTGTCTGCTCGGCGAGCCAGTAGTCGCGAAACAATGGCAGGGCGACATCGATGGTTCCGTTGGAAAGGGCTTTGATCATTTGCCTGTTGTTCGAGAGTGCGATTGTTTTGACCGTAATACCAAACTTGTCGTGCAACGTCGTTGCAAGCGAGGCGAGCGACCCTTCCATCTCGCCGTCGTCATTTTG